>JBHLRJ010000092.1:0-16777 GCA_048882645.1 Candidatus Thorarchaeota archaeon | reverse complement strand
ATAATGCTACACCTCCATACGTTGCAACTGAGGCACAAAAAGATTTAAGTTCTTCTACAGTAGCTAAAGGAATTCCCGTTATGTAGGGTATTTTTTTCCCTAATTCCACCAATTTGTCTCCAATGATTTTTCCCAATACACCAAACTCATCAGTACCTTTAACGGGGGCATTGACTTTAACTAGAACTTCACCATGACGGTTTTCATCTAAATGATACCCATAATTGGGTGTTTTTCCAGTTATTGCCGAAGCTAAAGCACTTGGTCCGCCTTCGCGATTAGTTCTTGCCCCAATGACAGAGTTTGAATAACACACAGCACTACTCTCAGCCCAAGCGATATGTTGACCGAAATGTGGAGTATTTCCAATTAAATAGGGCGTACATGAACATGTTGTTATAATACCCATTTTAGCAAAAGCATTGATGGCTCTATTCTGATTTTTGGCAAATTCCTCATCAATCCCTAATTTTTGCCAATTCTCACGATCCATTCCTGCCGGATTTAAAGTGGTTAATACTCTTACTTTTCCGTCTTCTGCCATTTCACTTAAGAATTCCAAACCTGCTTCTCCCAAGTTGGCGTAAGAAACTCCCGCAATTTGAACACCATAAACATCAACCATGTTTTTTGCTTCAAAAATTTCTCCTAATGTGATTAATATTTCCATTGATTTTTTAGCTGCATTCCCATACTTACCATCTAGCATATCTTGTTCTTCAGATGTTAACTCCATATTTTTACATCCTCAGTTTAAAAATATTTGTTTATATCAACTTTGGGAAATTCAGCAATATCAAAGTTTTTCCCTTTTACCACAAGAGGTTTGGTTAGGTCAAAGCCTATTTTTGTAGTCATTTTCGTCCCAGGTTCAGCACTAGGATCCAAACTACTTCCTGGTTCTTTGTCTTTCACTATCATTCTTGAATCTCCTTGAAAACGAGTTGCCATTGCCCATTCCACAGATAACGGATCATATATATTTATATCCTTATCCACAATAAATACATGCTTACAACTTGTATGCCCTGCAAAAGCTCCTGCTATTGCTTTTTTACCATCTTCTTCTGTTTTTTTATTAATTTGAACTATGGCATGTAACCAAGAAGATCCTCCAGGACTTATATTTACATCCAAACACTTAACTCCCATTTCATTAACTTTTTTAAATATAGTCGGCTCCCGAGGCATACCCATCAATATTTTATGTTCAAGTGCTCCTGGTAATAGCGCTTGCCAAATCGCATCTCTTCTATGAGTAATTCTTGAAACTTCAAAAACAGGTTCTTCTCTAATCATATCATAGGTTTCAGTAAGATCTACAAACGGACCCTCCGCATGCCTTTCCTCCATGTACACCCGCCCTTCTATTACAAATTCTGCTTCAGCGGGTATCATAAGATCTACTGAATTCGCTTTCACGACTTTAATTGGCTCTAGCGCATTAGCAATATAAAGCTCGTCAATTCCTGTATCTACAGAAGTTGCTCCGGCAATTAAGATGTTAGGGGTATTTCCTACACAAAAAGCGACTTCTACTTCTCCATTTTTCTCTAAAAATTTATAGAAATCACGTCCTTTTACGATTCGAGTAGCAAATTTGTCTTTTGAGTATTGCATTGCTCGATGAAAGTCTAAATTTTGACCATAATCTGGATCTCTTGTAACCACCACAGCAGAACTAATATAGTTACCACCATCTTTTTCACAATGAAATAATATTGGTATTTTATCTAAATCTACTGTGGACTCGATAATTTCTTGACAAGGTGCACTAGACACAATTTCAGGTTCCGATCGCTCAGTAATAGCTTTTGAAAGCATGGGAATAAGATCTGCAGGAGTTACTCCGAAGTAAGAAGCTATCACATCCTTTGTACAGAATACATTACCCACTACTCGAAATTCTGATTCCTTTACATTATTGAATATTACTGGTGTGGGTTCAATCTCCTTTAATATTCCAGAGATCTCTAAATTTTTAGAGACTTCAACATCAACCTTTTTGAGTAATCCCTTCTTATCGATTTTTTCAATATACTCTCTAAATCCCATAAAGCTCATCTCATTTACTTGATTATCTTGATAAGATTAATAATACTAATGATTTTAGTTACAGAAACACATTTTATAAAACTAAAGGTTTTTGTTATTATTCATTTGTTGTAAAATTTCTTTAGCATAATCAACTCTTATTTTTTTATCTTTTACCATCTTTTTAGCAACTTCCTCTATTAAATCATCAGGTATGCCTGCTAATTTTGCGATGTTTCGAGAATGAAGTGCCATATGACCTTTCTGTATCCCTTCTGATGCTAAAGCCCTTAATGCTGCTACATTCTGAGCTAATCCAAGAGCAGCCCCTACTTGAGACAATTCACTTGCACTTTTTACATTTAATATCTTTAAACCTAGTCGTGCCATAGGATGTATTTTAGTCATACCTCCAATTATCCCAAGGGCAAGAGGAACTTCAATTTCTCCAACTAGATTTCCATTAGAGTCTTTTTCGAATTTAGTTAATGGAGAATACTTTCCACTTAATGACGCATAAGCATGGGCTCCTGATTCTATGGCGCGTGAGTCATTACCAGTCGCTGTAGTTAATGCAACAATACCATTCATAATTCCTTTATTGTGGGTGGTCGCACGATATGGATCAGCGAGGGCAAATTCGTATGCATTTAGTATACCCTCTACAATTTCTTCTCCCCCTAACAAATCTTTATCAAATGTTGCTCGACTTTTAGCTAATCGATGAGTAGCTAGATTAGAAACAATTCGGAGATAGATTTTACCACCAGTTAGCTCTTCTATGGAAGGACTAATAGCTTCTGCCATAGTATTTACAACATTGGCTCCCATAGCATCTAAAACATTAACAAGTAAATGGAGGATAATCATTGGACCTCTATTTGTATGAATTTCTCTAATCTCAATATCATGGGCACCTCCACCTAATTCATATAAAATTGGATCTTGATCATTTGCCATCTTTAGAAGTTCATGCTTATTTTTTTCCAGTATTTCTTTCGTTTCTTCTATATCTTTCAATTGTGTAATTTGAATTTGAGAAATCATTATTGATTTCACTTCTTCCGAGTGAAAACCTCCATGCTTTCGAGCCATTTTAGCGGCATTTGAAGCTGCAGCTACGACTGAAGGCTCCTCTATTACCATTGGAATAATATAATCTCTTTCATTTATTTTAAAATTAAAAGCAAGACCAAATGGTAATTGATAGCTCCCCACTACGTTTTCAATTAAAGTGTCAATCTGACTAGGGGTGAAATATCCTAATTCTTTCAAAATATCTAAGTCTTCTGTATTTAAATTTAAAAGCGTGGATAATAACTTATGACGCTCATCCATACTTAGCTTGTAAAATCCCGAAATGTCTGAACGAATTTCCTTCATTAACGATTCACCAATGTAAAAATTAATATATTGTTTTAAATTTTCTTAGTTTTCTTCACTAAGGGAGATTTTTATAATATATTTACCTAAGAAGTGGGTAAACCATCTCAGGTTTTGATTTAATAAATATGATGGGTAGGAATAGGTATGTAAATGGGACACCAATTTAATAATCCCTTTACGTTTAAATTTTCTTCATCCTCATTTTCGACTCTTCTTATTTCATATTCTAAAGAATTACCCTTGCTCACATGCCCTGCCACTCTCACATAACCTTTACTAAGGTATTTGAGATCATTAGTTTCGTCTTGGGCAACAGGCTCAGTCGTTAAGGTAGCAAATAGAGGAAAGAATCTTTTATGATATCCAGAATGACCTTTGGGGCAGTGATTTAAACCCTTAATATTTGGAATTATACAGCCCTCATCACAAAAATGAAGTGTAAAACCTCTTTTATTATTTAATTCATGCTCTGTAATCTTTCCAACCAAAACAATTGGCTTAACATCTCCATTTTTAATTAATTCGTATTCAAGGACACTTTTCTTCTTCTTTAAGTGAATATAATCATTAATTAGGGGACCCTTTTGAACAATATCTTTAAACCCATCTTGTACTTTTAAAAGCCCAGAAATACACGTAGCACCGGAACCATAAGATCCAAAATAAATGGTATCATTAACGTGAGCATGGTTTTCGAGCAAATAGATCACCTGCGCCCACACACTAGCGTTATACATATTTCCAAAATGCATAGGAACTCGTAATTGAGGCAAAACTCTCGCTTTTACATTAGTATTTAGCCAGTTTGAAAGCCTCTCTAATGTGGTCGATGAAAATCCCCTTTCATTAAGCTTCAAGTAAACATATTCAGGCAAAACTGAAACATCATGTAAGAATGAATCAATTTTCTTTAATATCCCCGATCTAAATTGGTTACGTTCAAATTTAGGTAAATCGCTTATATGCTTAATCCAACGTTTTAAAATGATTTGTTGCATTATTTTTAACGGAAGCTTGGAATAAGGGGCATGAAATGTGTAAAAATCAGCATGGAAGTCTCCAATATTTGTTATTAGATTATCATAAGCTTTCAGTTGGAAATCTATATATGCCTCTTGAGAATAACTACCAAAAGCTCTCGCATTAACATCATTTGGGGGTCGGAAAAAATCATTTACATTTCCTGAAATTTTCCCAAATTTTTGGCTAAATGCTGCAATTCTGGGATTTTTTGAGATTACAAGCCCAACCGCGCCTGATCCTTGTGTGGGTTCACCGGGGGAACCTAAATGATATCTAGAAATATCTGCACTAATAACAAGTGCCTGGTTTATAATTTCCTTTTCAATCAGAGCGATTGCATTAAGAATCGCTAAGGTTCCACCAGCACACGCGTTATATACGTCTTGAGTCAAAGCATTAGGTGAAATATTCAACATTTCAGCAAAAATGTTGGATATACTCTTCGCAGCATAAACTTCAGTCTCCGTACCGACAAATAAAGCATCTATACTCTTAGGAGGTATTCCCCCTCTTTGTAAAGCATTATATCCCGCTTTTAATCCCAAAGAAATAATATCTTCATCAACTTCAACAACACGCATTTCTTTAGATAAAAGACCTTTAGCATATTTAGCAGGATCAACTTTCCTTTCTTTGGCAAGTTCTTCTAGTTTAACGAAACTTCTCGGAGCATGAAATCCGATTGATGAAATCCCAATCTGCGAAAATAGATGGTCATCTGAAAGCATAATTAGTATCTCTTAAAATTTAGACTGAAAATTAGAAATAAATGCTGTAATATCGTTTTCTAATCTTTGATCAATTAAATCTTTTTTTGTTTAATTAAATGTTTTAGTAAAATTGATTATTTAAACATTATCTCTATATCACATTTCTCAACAATTCAAACTCTTAATCGTGGTAAAAGGGAATTTTTTTGCTATTTAAACAAATAAAAATGAATCTGATTTTTTGTCGTCGATTCCTCAATTTCAACATCTTTTTTTCTCTAAACCTTGCTATAGAAGCCCTAATTAGGATCTACAGAAGAACAATTAGATATCCTGTAATGATTCTATTTTAAATTCTAGATAAATTTAATATTTTTCCTATAAATATTAATACTAGATGGCATCTACTTTAGAAGATCTAGAAAAAACATATAAGGATAAGTTACCAAGACATATAGGCTTAATTGTTGATGGTAACAGACGATGGGCAAAAAGTAGGAACCTTGATATTAATTTTGGACATTTAGTGGGATATGAAAATCTCAAAAAGAGATTATTCGATTTTTTTGAGGCGGGAATTCACTATTTAAGTTTATATCTCCTATCACTTGAGAATGTTAAAAAGCGAACCAATGAGGAACTTAATTATATATATAAAATAATGATTAAGGCCGTAGATACTGTAATAAATGAATCGATTATAAAGGAAGAAAAAGTCAGATTTAATGTTATTGGCAGATTATCATTGCTTCCTCCAGATGTGAGAAAAAAAATCGAGGAATTAATCGAATTTACAAAAAACCATGATCAAAATTTTATAAACCTCTGCATTATGTACGATGGACATGAAGAAATTGTAGATGCAGTAAAGGGAATAATTAGAGATGGGATTAAAATAGAAGAAATTAATAAAGCTCTTTTTAAAAAATACTTATACGATGGAAGACAAAATTTTCCAGATTTAGATTATATCATAAGAACGGGAATGGAAGATGGTGCTCGAATTTCGGGATTCTTGTTATGGGATTCATCTTATGCCGAATTCAAGTTTAGAAATGATTTATGGCCAGATTACAATCAAGAGATGGTAATCCAGGACTTAATAGACTACACGAAAAGACGCAGACGAATGGGAGAATGATTTAATTTTTTTGTTTATTTTTGTTGTAGATCATAATACTTTGCGATTAACCTAAAATTAAATATCAAAAAGATCATTCATTATTAAAAGAGAGTTTTTTGTTTCTTTAATATGTCAAATTCATCCAGTATTATCTCATTAAATATTACGAAGTTTCCTCAGAATCTTTTAATTCCCAATGGAAATAATGACGTAAATCTTCAAATTACAAATAATTCAAGTAAGGATGAAAGCTACAGATTAGCTTTTGAAGGGGAAAATCTAGATATAGGTATGAGTTCAGAATTTCTCAAAGAACAAATTCAATTCGCTCCAAATGAAACTAAAAACGTAGAGTTAATGTTAAATCCAACAGCTGACGGTTATGGCAAATTAACAATAAATGTGTTTTGGTTAAAGATTGTAGAATATGTAGTTAAAGTTCAAAAGATAAGAGAAACAGTTCCAACATCTAAAATCAATAAAACTTTGGGAAAACATACACTCAAAAACGCTGAAACTATAGATATTCTGAACCGCGATGATTTTATTATAACGATGAGTTTAAAAGACCTAAAGAAAAGTGAAGAACAGTTAGAAATAACAAAAAAAAGCTATCAATCATCACTGGCGGGAAATTCAACCGGTAAAAATTCATTTGCAAAGGTTTCAATTGAGGTTATTGATAAAAGTATAGAAAAAATAGCAAAAGGATATCTATCGAATAATAATCTACAAAAAGCTTTAGAATTGGCTTTACAATTATCAGATAATCATCATCAGATTCGTTTCTATGTCGATTTAATAAGAGTTCACGCAATCGATAATTTAGATGAAGTCCTGCAAATTATCAAAAAGTTGAATGATCCGAATTTACAACAGAGATTATATAAGTCTCTGGTTTTTGACTGGTTATCAATAGATCCAATTAAAGCTATGGTTTTAACTGAAAATATCGATGATCTTCATTTAAGAATTAAATTGATATTCAATGGTATTAGAGTTTTAAACGAAAGTAACAATACAGATGGAATTATTAAAGGTTTGAGTTGGTTTACTGAGCTTCTCTTAACATTAATAAAACTAAATAACGGTAAAAAAGATCAGAAACTTGTTTATGAATCATTGAAGGATGTAATTCATCTTAAGGCAGAAGTAGAAAATCCAAGAAGCGCAAATGCTATAATTGAGTTAATAGATATGCCAGAACTCAAAACTAAAATAGAAAAAGATTTATTTAACGTAATTTATGAGCTTGTAGATGAGGTAAAGACAAAGATAGAATCTGAGGTAGTATTTTCACAATATTTTTTACTCAACACCTACATGTCTAAAATAAGCAATGATGTTATACATTTTAGCGGATTAGGTGGTAATGTAAGTAATAATATCCTTTCAAGGGATTATAATTTCGCGTTAGCGTTTTTATCTTTATTTAGTTTTGACTTTAGTATATTACCGATCATTGATAGAGTGTATAATGATTTTAAATTTAATTCAAATAAATCTATAGCATATTATATTTTTCCCTCGAGAGAAAACTTTCAAAATAATGAATTGACGGTACTTACCAATACTCTTACCCAATTCTTTAATGGTTTTTCAAATGTATCGAATCAACTGCTTATATTTAATTTAGATTTTATTCCCTATCTGGGAAAACCAACTGTTATTCTTTCAGCCGAATCTCAATCAACTGAAAAGTTAAAGGCTAAAATTGCAAGGCTTGGAGAAAGTGTTCATCTCATTGTTGATGATTCAATGTTTACAGGAGGGAAGATTTATGATAGTTTAATTAATATTATTCCTACCTCGAAATGTGAAGTAGTTAATTTAATTTTATCATATGAGTTTTTAAATGATTATAATGTCCTGAAATCTCTTATCCAATGCTTATTATAAAATAAAAAAAGCCATCTGATTATTTAAAAAATAAAAAATGACGACAAAGGGTTAAACTTTAATGGCCAAAGATAAAAAAAAGAAAGAAAAAAAGAAGAAAAAAAAGCATGAAAGTAGTAATTTTTCAGAGTTAATTACTAGTAGTAAAGGTAAAAAAAAAGTACAAGCAGTAGCAGGTACAGGGGTAAGTTTAGGTCAACGTATTGATAGATCGGGTGATAAATTATTTTTAGGAACTGATTACCGAGAAATTTATATACCAGAAAGACCCTGGTCAGAAATGTTAGCTGATATCGAACATTGGACACCTTTACCTTACACGCATGGAATTGAGATGGAATTAATTATCGCAGATGATAATGGAAATTATCCTCCAGGTGATGAAATGGTGTTTAGAATGAAAGAAATCGTCAAAGATGCTATTAAGATTATGGATGAAGTTTTGTATGAGGGGAGAAGTGATTTCCTTCCTATACCCGATTATATTCGGCAGAAAGTCTTGGCTAGACCCTGGGGGAGAGATGACCTTGAAAAAGGATATGCAATGGATATACGCTATGCTTTAGGTGAGTCTTATGTAGATATTGATACATTTGCCAGAGATGGGAATGTAACAGCCATTACCTATATTTTAGAGCTTGTAACCCCTCCTTGTGTTTACGTTGAAGAACTGGCATTTTGGGCAAGCACTCTGTTCTTACTAGCAAAAGCTACGTTGCCAAAGGATTTACATATCATTGCGTCTGCTATAAATCCTGGAATGAAAGAATACATGAGAGGTGTTTCGCAGGCTGATCACAGTCATATTGGTAGTTTTGAATCAGATTTGGAAAAAATTCAAGCTTATTGCATGATCCGCAATTTTATTCCACATATAATTGCTCTCAGCTGCAATTCACCAATAATAAATAATAAACCAACAGACGTCGTCAAAATCATAAATAATCGGATTACTGCACCTAATTGTGTAAGATCACTACGTTTACAAAGTAATACAACAATGTTAAGTAACAATGATCCTAATCACTTTATTCCATATTTAACTTCATCGGATCAAAATTCACAAAATTACTTTCTGCAAGTCGTACAAAAAGCAAGCTTAGAAGATGGCCGCTTTCAAGACGTGTTTCCCTTTACAGACTGGGGAACTATTGAGGTTAGAATTAGTGACGCGCAGATTTCAATTTGCCGTCGAATAGGTATAGGTATGCTTATTCAAGCGATGTGTTATAAAGCAAAAAAGCTTTTACAAAAAGGAAAATGGGTTCCTGATGCGGGGAGTCCTACAATTGCATATAACAGAAAAAACGCCATTGAAAGAGGTTTAATAGCATTATTTAGACCTCAAAACATTGATCGAAATCAACTTGCTCAATATGACCCAGAATTTGCTGAACAATATCTCGGACCGGTTAATCAACCAGTAAGATATATGATGCAGGCTGTGCAGCGAATGTTCTTCTATCTTAAAGATGAGCTAAGGGAACTAGGCTTTTTGTATTCACCATTTATGAAACCGTTACTTCAATCTGTATTTGGTAGCGTTTCTTATGCAGAACCACCAATAACAGAAGCAGAATATCAATTAAGTTTATACCAGTATAAATTGGATAATGGGGAAAACCCAAATATTCTCTATGATTTGATATATTTTACCATTCAATATTGTCAAGATCCTTTAAATAATCCTCTTACAGGAGTTTTAACTCTTCCAAAAGAGATGAGAGAATAAAATCCTTAATAATAGGTAGGCAAAAACGTTCTTTAAAGATAGATGGCTTAGGTAATTTGGATGGAAGACGGCTCTAATGAACCAGAATTTTTGTCAAGGTTGTATAATTGCCCAAAATGTAAAAAAACACATACTGTAAAGTTACAGAAAGATTTAATCGAAAAAAGATCGAGTTATCCTTTCCCCTATGCATATCTTCATTCTTCTAATGAGAATTTAAAAGATTTACTTACAATTCTCTACTTAGACAAACAATTACAAATAAGGGGAGTCGATATTATAGAAATACAGGATAGTATAGGTATTTTCTCAGAAGAGTTAACGAAAAAAATTACAGATACATTAATGAATGAAATAGTAAACTTGCAAGAAGAAAATTTTAAATTAACTGAGCTTTTAAACAAAATTGAAGTAGACGACATAGATAAGATCAGCATTCTGACAGATAATGAAACAATTATTGCTAGTTTGGAAGATTTAATTGAAGTAGAGGAAGATAGGATAATGCAAGAAATTCAAGAAGAAGAGGATACGTATAAAAAGACCTTATTTACAATCAGAACTAAAACACCTGGATCAATAAAATCCAAGATACCTACTGAAGAATTAGTTTTTGAGGCTAAAAAAATTACAGTTTTCTTTTTGTCTACTATAGGCCCGGGTGAGAAAAAACAAAAATTAGAGATCGATACTAATAATGAAATCAGTAAAATCAAAGTCACGATAGGGAATTTGTTTGGTTTAAATCCATTAGATTTTTATTTAGTAGCAGGAGGTATTACTTTGGACGAACTTTTACCCTTAAAGGATTATAAATTAGTTGATGGGGATGAAATCCTTATAATCCCTTCAAGTACTGCCGGTAAAATAAAGAAATTTATTATTTAACTAAACGTAAAATTTTTAGAATTTAATACGAAGAAAAATGAATAGATAATGGATTTAGTATAGATTCTTATTGTAGAATTTGCATTAATTTAGTATAAAAATACAATTATTAAATGATCAGTCAGTCTTATGTTAACATGTACTATTGAACAAAACGGGAAGAAAAGGATTGAACACATATTAGTGATTGATGCTCACTCTCATCTTGGACAAGATATTGATGGTGCTACAATGATGAATCCCTTAGCACCAGGAGTGGGAACATTTGATTTTTGGGGTAATGTACAAGGAAGAATCAAAGCAGATTGGGAGAAAAACAGAGAACAATCGTTTAGAACTTCAATAAACGGAAGTAATGCTCAAATTTCATGGTCATTTACGCCATACTCATTTACAGATAGATTATATAGTGCTCTTCAAAAAATTGGAAAAAAGCATTCTGATCTGAAAGAAAAATCAAAATTTTATTCAATGATAGATCAAGGAGTTTGTTTCCCTTTTCAGGATGTTTTTCGAGATAAACGTCCAGAAGCATTGTATAGGGCAAGTAACATTAATGTTTCACGTTTTACCACCAGATTTCCATTTTCTATGAAGTTAATCGGATATTGCCGTTGTGATCCTATGGAGGGTGAGAAAGCAGTCAATGAAGTTCGATATGCAAGAGAGGAGTTAGGACTTCGTGGGTTAAAACTGCATCCCCGCTCTGAAGGATGGATTGATAAAATTAGTTCACAAAAAGCTATACAAGTTTTATTAGAAGCAGCATCATTTTCTATGCCGGTTATTTTTGATACACGAGGAAGAGGATCAATTTTACAAATTGGCCAGTTGATCGAATCCACGAGGAATTTGTTAAGAACTCAATATCCTGATCTATTGCCTCATTTTAAGGTTATTATTGCCCATTTTGCTCAAGGAAATATCGATGATTATGAAGTATATAATACAATCGTTCAACCAAATACATACGGAGATCTTTCAATGCTTCATGGAGCAGGAGCAGGTAATTTCTTTGAAAGTTTTCGAAATTGGTTTCGGTCAGGTAACAAAAAGAGAATAGATAACCGGGATTGGTCTGAATATCTCCTTTTTGCTACCGATTATCCCTATTTTGGGGATGCACATGCACAAAAGCTGTTAAAATATATCATTAATAAACAATTTTTTGACACAGGTGGAACCTTACAAGATGTAAAGAATATTCTAGGAATGAATCAATTGAGAGTATTGCCGGAGTATTCTCTTCCACTACAACAAAATCAACTTAAATCTCCTCCAAGTTTAATAGTTTCAAATCCCATGTTTGATCAAAATAAGATGAGTACCTACGAAACCTCTTTAAACTCACTTGCTAAACTAATAGTGGACAATATAATAGATATAAAGAAATTTTGTTTGCAATTTAAAGGTTCATGGGAGCGGTTTAACGATGATGTGCTCTTATCAATAGCATCGACTAGAAGTAAGCAAGAAAGAAATATACTTCTTATGGAATTAGTGAAAGATCAAATATCTATTTTTGCTCCACTGCAATCTAATTTGGAATGGAATAAATTTGGATATAAATATTTTAATCCTGAAGACAGAACCTTCTTTGCTAATGCATTCAAAACGAATTACTTATCTAATGATGTTAATAAAACGGTAGAAACATTCACCCATATTTATCCATAAACTGTTTTGATAATCAACCTAACTATTAAATTAAGTAAAATATAATTTATATATAAAAATGTAAAAAATCATTTTGCATATATAACTGAAGTCATCGTGGAATCATTTTGAGAGGAATTGTAATTCTAAAATTAAGCAAAGATTCTGAACCTACGGTTGATATTCAATATCCAGAAAATATTTGTGAAGAATTGGAAATATCTACTTCAGGTTTATTAAGCTTGTTTGAGCAACATGAGACAGTAAAGACAGGTCCTAATTATCTTGAAATGCAGATAAAACGTAATGTTAGTGTTGCGAGTTTTTTCACGGGCCATGCTTCTAGAAGTTTTCTTGGAAAACCAGATCACTCTATAACAATTTTCCTCTCTGATGATGATACACTTCCTAAAACTTTTGAAGGTCAAGTAAGACGAATAGCATTTGAATTATTGCCAAAGAGAGATGAGCCAGATTTCTTAGATCAATTTGTGAAATATTTTGAACTGTTAAAAAAAGGAGAATTAGATCCATATTATCAACAAATATTAGAATTAACACAAGATTTGAGTAGTAAAAAGGAAAGAATTGAGGATCTAACTAAAAAGGTTTCACTGTTGGTTTCAGATAGGTCTGATCACTTAAAGAACGTAAATGCATTAAAAGATGAAATAAACGAGCTTTATACAAAGATGGATAATTGGTCTTCTCAAATGGCGGAACTTAATGAATATAATGCAAGCTTAACTTTAAAAATTAAGGAATTAAATCAGACTAGTGCACAACAAAAAAAAGAATTAGACCAAAAGGATACACAGATAATTCAGCTAAATAACATTTTAAAGGAGAAAGAGGAAATAGAAAATGGTGCCGAAAAACTCCTTGACCAAATTAAAAAAATTAAGCTTGAGAATGAACATCTAACTAGAGAAATTGAAAGCCAAAAGGAGACAAATAAAAATTTAAAATTTCAGGTCTTAAAGGAGAAACGGGAAAGTGATTCTCATTTGGAGATGATAACCAATTTAAGATTAGAAATAAGAAAGATCACCAGCCAAAAATCTGCTGAGGTTAGCTCTAAAAAGAAAAGTAAAGACGACCTTCTTGAAATGAAAAAAGAACTAAAGGTATTAAGACGAGAAAGAGATCATTATATGGAAATTGTAAAAAAAAATAAACTTCTCTAATTCTCAGATTTACCTAAAAGTATTACAAAAATAATCAAAAAATAAAAATTTAGATTTTATCAAGTTTCTGTAATTTTAAGAGTTCTGGCATTGAAGCCTTCACTTTTATCTTCTTTTGTTGATATAATTTGAAACCTGTTATTTCTTTTTTTACTAATGACATAAAAGTTTCTGTACTCATGGTATATTCAATATCAGGATTTTCAATTTTTCCCTCAATAATTGATCCAGGTTGCCCATTAACAAGCTCAAATGAATAATATTCCTCTCTATCGGTGAAATGATATTGTATGGTTTTATTCCATTTTTTAAAACTTGAAGCAACCTTCTCATATGTGTATTTCTTTTTCTGTTCCTCAAGTATTTCTAATAACTCTTCTTTTGATATCAATCCCTACACCCTTTTATATTTTTATCCATAACTAAATCTTACTCCCGTTCCACCTACAGGTTCACTAAATATAACTGCATCATCCTCACATACATTCCAACATGCACCGCATTCTACGCAGTTTTTCAAATTTGAAGGACGATACACAGAACCGTCTTGTTGCCATACATTACGAGTACAAAATTTCGCGCACAGTCCACAAGCGGTACATTTATCTTCATCTACCTTAATAAATTTACCAGTATCACCGGGATAATAATCTACAATCATTTCTATCCTCATTTTGATTTCCTCCTTTTATATATCTCATCAAAATCTGTCCCCACTTGCCTATAAGGCTGAATAAACTCCATAAAATCGTAAGCTTCCTGTACGAGTCCAAGATCGTCATTTTCTGCTCCTGTCATCCACTTATTATGAATTACATTTGTGATGAAACCACCAGAGATAATTACACTCTGCATCATGGTTGAAATTTCCTCATCACTCTTTGATAAGATCGATTCCTTATTCATTGCTCCAACATATCTAAATGATTGCATAAAGGTATTCTCTAATTGGAGTTCTTCATAAGTTCCATTAAGTTTTTCAGCTGACAGGTCTCCAGCTTTTATGGCTTCTGCAGCTGCTTTTGCAGCATAGATTCCTGTAAAAAATGCTTCTGGCATCCCTTCGCCAAGGAAAGGAATAACAAAACCTCCTGCTTCACCAGTTAAAATTAGTCCGTTTTTTACTCTTTCTTCAATTGCATTATCATATTCTAAATGTAAACCCCAGGCAACAATTTTACCTCCTTCAAGTTTCTTTTTCACATGAGGGTGATTAAGAAAATTCTCCATATATTTATTTACATTAGGAAAGTCATCATTAAGTAGACTTTCATCCATATAACCACCTGTTCCTAGTGTTACCACATCTTTTTTAGGGAATATCCATGGCCATGTTTTGTACTGAATACCAGGAGCGAGATAATATTCAATATTATCACCAAAGCGCTCATCTATAATTTCCTTGCCCAAATGAACAGCTACAGTTACATATAGGATCATATTTGTACCACTTCTTTTAGGTATTAAACCTGCTTTTCTTCCAACAATTGAATTAACACCAGCAGCATCAATTATAACCTTTCCATAAAATTTTTCACCAGTATCAGTTACAACTCCTTTTACTCCTTCCTCATCCTCTATAATATCTACCACTGATGTAGCTAATTTCACCTCGGCACCAGCTTTTTTGGCTTGTTCTGTGTGCCAAGAATCGAAATGGTCTCTACGGATAGATAATAAGAGGATTCCCCCTTTCGGGATCTCATGAATGAAGGTCGAGCGATCTTCAGTAAAGTGATGCATTCTAATACCAGTAATCTCTCTTTCAACTGGACCTTCCATAATATAATGTAAATCGGGATCAATCAAGGCAGCGGCATTTAAACAGGTTCCTGATACATTTTTTTCCCCAGGCACTTGAGATTTTTCAAGTAAAAGGACTTTTAATCCCAGTTCTGCACCTTTTTTAGCAGCGGCAGGACCTGCACATCCAGCTCCAACTACAATAATATCGTATTCATTTTCACTCATCATTAATATTGCTCTTTATTGAGATTGATTTAAGAATCAAAAATGTCGTTTCCTTTTAAATTTAGTATGGAACATTCTGATATAGAATAAACATATATAATTTTCATTTAATCTAAAAAATTTTAAATTAGAATGATGAGAGAGGTTCATGTCTTTGATTTAACGGACTAAGAGTTGTTTATTTACATAATTGTGAATTAAGAGTGAAGGAGTGTAGAAGATTTAAATTTGCATCTTTTCTCAAGGTACATACTCTTCATAAAAAGGGTTTTATTTCATTGATAAAGTTCCAAATACAATTTATCAAAGAATAACTTATTAATGAAATTTAAAGAGAGAAGGGAAAGAATATAGATCTTTAATCAGGAGTTAGAGAATCAAGGTCTGACAGATCTAGACCACTATCCATGACCTCTGGAGCTTCTGCTAAAAATTCATCAAGAATATCTCTGAGTTCATCTCCGGATCTTTTTAGGATAAGTCTAATCAACCCAATATTGATGTCTGGGTCGGAAATAAGTGTAAGAACACCTTTGGGCCCACAACTTGACGCAAAAATTTTACCTCCTGAGAATTCACTCGTCACTATTTCTAATCCACCAAGTTCAAGGTTCTTACCTTGTTCTTCTGAAGCACAAAAGACAGCAGAGGCAATAGCGCCAATACCATCAACATCGGCAGGAAAGTAAGAGAATTTTGAAACACTAGCAATGGTAAGTCCTGTTCTATCAACTAATATAACTTTTTTAATACCACTTTCACTTTTAATAATCTTGCTTAGAATATTATCGAAGCTTTTTGTGTCAATACTAATGGTCATACACCTTTTTTAAAAATTTTAGTATTTTGACTTTTAATATAATATTATATTCTTCAATACTTAAAACTATTATAATCATTTGAATTTATAAAATTATCTTTTTAAAATCTTTCATGGGAATTTTAGGAATAATTATAATCAAGAATAGACTTTTGGAGTCTACATATTAAATTAAATAACTTGCGAAGGTATTCTCAGTTATGAGAGAGGAGATTGAAAAGAGACTTCATAGAGTATTAATTAAGATAGATGATAATGACATTAAGTGTCCTGTATCACAAGATTGTGTAGGAGCTGAAAATTGTCAAAGATGTAATAAATATTATTTGAAATGTTCAAAATATGGAA
>JBHLRJ010000091.1:0-16888 GCA_048882645.1 Candidatus Thorarchaeota archaeon | reverse complement strand
GTGAAGGATGGCGAGATTACAGCAACACCAAATGGTACCACAATATGTGCCGAAGGAAAAGTCAAAAACGGATTAATGGAAGCAATGTTAGAAGATGTCAAGGCTCACTGGCGGGATCATTACAGTATTAATTTTAATAACTACGCAGTACAGCCGGCATACGCCCCCCGAGAAAAAATAATAAACAGTACATAAAACCCAAAAAATTTTTTTTCAGTTATTAAATCGTAATTACAAATTTTCTTCCCTCATTTTTTTGAAAATCAATTAACTATAATGATCTTACCCTATTAGTTTTTTAAGTCTATTCGAAATAATAGACTATATGCCATTAAGGACGTGGTAAAATAGTAGTTATTAGGGAATTTTTATATGAAAATTATGTTTTAGGATCACTTCGATTTTCTGTTTTTTTCAAAATAATGTTATAAATCTCTTCAATGGTTTTGTGAAGGTCAAAATTATCGAATTCAACTCCTAATCTTGGTTTCAATAGGGGTGGGATGTGATCTGATTTAGTAAAAATGGGAACAATTGGCTTACCCATTACATTAGCTGTCATCCATTCCTCTTCAACAAATTTAGAATCTAACGCATTTGGAGAACAGAATAGAAGCAGAATATCACAATTTCCGATATTTTCGTTCATATACTTCATAAAGTTATCGTATGACTCTCCTTCAAAGAAAAGAACTTTTTCAATCTTTTTGTGTTGTGTAAGAGTTTTAGTGATATCTCTTACTTTAAAAAAATCACTATCCTTAATTGAATAACTAGCAAAAATCCTTAATCTCTTCTCTACTTCCTGAAGTGGTTTTGGGGCTGATTCTTGGTTATTTTCTTTCAAAATATTGATAATAGCATTCAAATCCTTCACAATGGCATCCGGATCGTAGTTTTGAAAGCTTAGCTGGTACTGGGCCTTTTGTAAGACCTTCTTCAATCCTGAGCTTAGATGCTTTATTTCCTGTTTTTTTTCTTTTTTTCGTGTTAAAATATTCATTAACATCCAAGAAATGAGAGATTCAGTGTCCTCGTAATTTTTTATTTGATACATCTTTTTTAAATTCTTTAATTCTTGATAAGGACCAACGATTTCTTCTGTTCCAGTTGTTAATATTATCTCTAGATTTTGAAATTGCTTTTGTTTTCGCAAATTCATACAGATATTAGAAACATCTTTAAAATCTCTTGCATCGTTGGGATCATAAAATAATAAAATCCCGTTAGCATTTTTACATGCCGCATAAAAGAGATCTTGATTTTCATTTAATTTCTCTGTACTGCTCAAAAAAAAGAGCTCTATATCATACCATTTTGAACCAAATGGCATTCGAAAGCTTGAGGAATTATATAAAATTGTGAGAGCTCTAGGCGGCCATTCAATCCCTTCGATATGAAATGTATTTAATAATAGTGGTTTCTGAGCTTCCTCGTTTCCTGCTATTAAGAATCGAAATTCATCATGGCTAGGAGATTCTAACATCTCTTTTACTTTAAGTTTTATAAGATCCTCGTATTCTAAAAGTAATTCTTCTCGTGTTTTGTCGGGTAATTGACCATACTCTTGTTCTATTACTTCTTTTTGTTTTCTAGTTTTTTCTTCTTTTCGTTTCCCTTCTGTCTGTTCTTTTCTCCTTTCTTCTAAAATCATTCTTGTTAATACAGTGAAAGCCTCATTAACATTCACACCTGTTTTTGCGGAAGTCTCTATGTAAATACTTTCTTCATTTTGTGCAAAAGAGCGAGCTTTATTACGGTTTATAGCTGCACCAACATCGTCAAGTAAATCGGCTTTGTTTCCAATTAGACAGAATGGAATATTACCTCTGTTGCGACGAATTTCAGAGAGCCACACTTTAGCTTCATTGTATGTTCGTTCTCTTGTTAAATCAAATATTATAAATGCGCCAGTTGTTCCCTGATAAATCGCATTACGTATATACTCGTATCTTTCTTGACCGCCAATATCCCAGATAGTGAGAGTCGCAATTTCACCAGGGGAGAATTCAACATCCTTAGTAAAAGGTTGAAAACCGATAGTTAGTTTGTAATTTGCTCGGAATTTACCTTTTACAAAACGATATATTAGACTAGTTTTTCCTACTGCTGGTGCTCCAACTAGTATAACCTTTATCTTAGTAGAGCTCATAATCCTATACTTCAGATGTATAAGTGGTTTTCTTTAATTTAAATAAATTAATATGAATAAAATTAACAAAATCATATTTAAAGTTTCAACTTTTTTGTCTAATTAAAAATGAGTTTCTCAGTAAAGAAAAAAATTATTGTTCTGCACTAGAAAGTGTTGACCTTGTTTTTCGCTTTTTTCTGAACATCACCAATTACCTTATAAATCAAATTTCTTTATTTTTTATGTTTTTTCAGTTAGTTATGCATAATTTCTACTATCTCGTCTCGATGTTTCGCTTCAACTATTCGAGACTATTTTATGTGTGTCTTTAGAAACGTATGAGCTTTCTCTAAAAACTTCTCTCTCCCTGTAGGACTAAACTACTTGATAGTAGTTTTCTCCCCATCCCATGAGCAAATTAGTGTCGATTCCCATCTCCAATCTGGAGAAAAATGGTATATGCGACGAGTATCTGGATTATCAAGTACTCACTGAAAATTATTTTTTTGATATATTAAGAGGTTCTTATTTTAGATTCGAAGTTTTCAAAATATATATTAATATAATTCAGTCCTATTCTTTTAAATCTTTAAAAATAAGGAGATAACTAAGGCAATGGATATGCCTAAGATACTTAAAATTAATATAATTGCAGAAGGATTCTTCTCATGAGCATCTGGCAATAACTCACTTGCTCCTAAGTATAAAAAACTCCCTGCAAAGAATGGAAGTATTAAAATTAAAACTACTTCCGGGAAACTAATAAAAAAGGTTGTAATTACACCTAATAAAGGAGTAGAAGCATCAAGTAATAAGACTCGTATACTTTTTTTAAGAGGATTCCCGGTTGCTAGCATTAAAGTTGTTGTGTTTAATCCATCAGAAAAATCATGAGAAATCACTGCAATCGCAATAATGGAACCTACAGTAGGACTAAATTGGAATCCTACCCCTATAGCAAATCCATCAATATAACTATGAGCAGATAACTCTAATGCACCATACAAACCACCTTTAGGATGTCGGACATTTTTACACACATTTTCTTTACAAATTTTATGTACAGAAATATATCGTTCAAGAATTAATAAAAAAATGAAGCCAAGTGCTGTCACATACATTACATATTCAATTGGAAAGCTAAATTCATAGCTTCAGGTAACAATTCAAATAAGGGGATGCCAATTAATACACCTGCAGCAAACGCGATGAAAAGATCCAATCTGACTCTAAACTTTACTGCGAGGAGGCCACCTGAAAGAGTAGAAAAGAAAGTTATAATTGTTAACAAAAGAGCTATTGTATTCATATGTTAGGAAATTAGATAATCATTTTCTTAAAGCTTATGATAATAATTTATAATTTTCTTATCAAATTTGGATAATTTTGGGAATAAATTTGTATAATTCAAATCATTTAAAATTGATTTACTTAAAATACACAGTTAGCTTTTAATTATTATGGATCTATGGAAAGGAATTCCTTCTGGAGATAATCCTCCGACTATTTTAAATGCAGTTTTAGAAGTTATTAGTGGTTCGAGAGATAAATATGAATATAAATCAGACTGGGAAGTATTTGTATTAGATCGAATTATACCTTCATCAGTAGTTTTTCCGGTGGAATATGGATTTGTGCCTCAAACACTTTCGGATGATAATGATCCTCTGGATATAATGGTATTGAGCCATGAACCTTTAGAAGTGGGCTGCGTTGTCAGAGTTCGTGTTATTGGTGCTCTAATTATCGAAGATGAAGAAGGGGAGGATCCCAAAATATTATCTGTATTAGTTGATGATAAAAGGTATGAAGGATATAAAGATATTGAAAATATTCATGCGCATAAATTAAAGGAAATCCAGGAATTTTATGAGACGTATAAAAGACTTGAACCGCATAAATGGGTCAAATTTAAAGAATGGAAACACGCAGCAGAAGCAAAAGAAGTAGTTGATTATTCAATAAAACTCTTTAAGAATCGAGATACTAATCAGTAAAAATTAAATATAGCAGATTTAGATATAATTATCAACAATTTTTAGTTTAAATCTAAAGTAAGGAGAATATTATGCAAAATGAAGATATAATGAAACTCTTAGCAGCGCTGGGGAGTATAATATCATTAATAGAAGCTATTTTAGGATTTGATGATAGAAATCTGGACGCATCAAAAATAATATTATTAGTGTTAGCCATTGTTTTAGCTACCATTATTTTGGTCAGTATCATTGTTCCTCATAAATTTATAAACTTAAATTGGATTATATGTGTTGTCATTGGAATCGTAATGATTGTATATACTAGTCTAATTGGAGGAATCCTAGTGCTAGTTGCAGGATTTGTTGGGTATACTGAAAGATGAAATAAATTAGATGCAATAATAAATTGCACAATATTTTTTTGTATTAATCTTTAATATTAATATACTTTTCTTCAATAATAGCTACTGGTCTAACCCAAGCGGCACTTGCTTTCAATATTTTAATAGGAAAGCAGCTAACTTTAAATCCAAAGGGAGGGAGTTTATCTAAGTTCGTCAGTTTTTCCATTTGGTAGTATTCTCTCTTAATGCCCGCGTAATGCCCTTCCCAGATTACACTTTTATTTCCAGTTTCCCGAAATTCTTTAGCTTGGGCTTGGAATGGACGATCCCAACCTGGTGCGTCAGTACCCACAACTTTTACTCCCTGATCAACTAACCAAATTGTCCCTTCTCTTCCTACTCCAGAATAGTCAGTCCAATATTTAAGGGTATCCCAAGATTTATCAGTATCTGTTCTGATCAAGACAATATCCAGTGGTTTTAGTGTATAATTTATTTTTTCAAGAGCTTCCTTCATATCTTGTGAGCTAATCAAATCTCCTGGTTTCTTATGGGTCATATCAAGCACCACTCCATTATTAAAGCAGTATTCGAGAGGGATTTCATCAATAGTTTTTGATTTTTTTCCCTCAGATGTAGGATGATAATGCCATGGAGCATCCATATGTGTACCCATATGAACTCCTAAGGTTAAATAATCATCTGCCCAAGCTAAACCATTAGGTAAAACCTCAGCAGAAATACCGGGAAAAGAGTTCAGCATTATAGAGATGTTTTCCTTATGATCCATGTGCCTAATCTTAGCAGAAAGATTATCTTCGAGATATTTGAATTGTTCCGGTATATCCCCTAGACCTTGTTTAATTTCTAAGCTTAGGTCAATAAATTTGGTTTTTTTTTCCATTATTTAATTTCCTTTACTATTTCTAATAATTTAAAATCATTTATATGCTAAATATAATGAAAAAAGTTGAAAATTATTTTTAATTTATTATATTAGAAGAAATTAAATCCTGCATTTCGAAATGCTTTGATTTGGTCTTCATTCAAACTTACCATTGCTTTCGCAGGATATCTTAAGTTAAATAAGAATTGAGCATGATTTTTTATATTTAACCTTTTTACCCTTTTTTTCGCTAATTTTAACCAGCGCTCAGCTTGCTGTTTACTTGATTCCATGACTTCAATATAGGCTTTCATGAAATATTTTTCAAGGTCTTCATTAAATTCACCATATTTGTCTTCATAGGCTTTTTGAATTTCGTCGTCGTTTAAAATTTTGTATTTCTCATTATGAACAATGATATTCGGGTTTAATTTAGGAATATTAGAAGGTATAGATTCGGGATATCCTACGCATAAAAGCATCATTGGCAGAACTAATTTAGGTATTGAAAAATTTTTTCTGATTTCATCAATTATCCCTTGAATTGACCCAACGTATACCGATCCGAGTCCAAGGCTTTCTGCAAGAATAACTACATTTTCCGCAGCACACATTAAGTCTGCATAAGCAATAAGAAAGTGAGAAAGGGCATTTTCACCTAAAAATTCCGTATCAGAAAGAGTTGCCCATCTCTTAATTCTATAGAAATCAATACAGAAGATTAATGATAAAGGGGCGTTTTTTACCCAAGGCTGTGAGCCAATCAATTTTCCTAATTTTTTCCTACCTTCTTCTCCCTGAACTGTTATAATTGACAAGGGTTGAATATTTCCACCTGAAGGGCAATTATTAGCAGCATCCATAAGTTTATTTAGAATATCTTGAGGTACATTTTGATCCTTAAAGACCCTCACTGATCTACGTTTAATCATTAAATCAAAAACACTCATAATTATTACGAGTGATAGGTAGATATATAAAAATTCTTACCATGTGGATGTTAAATGATCAGAGTTAGACCATATAACCCAAGGAGGAATATGAATGCAATAAAAACAGGTTTACCTAAAATTTTTACAACTTTTCTGAAATTAGTTTCAAAATATTCAGTGCTATACGAGAGACATGGATGGAGTGGAGTAATTAAGTATCCTAAAGCAATTGAAGTATAAATAAAGATGAGATCAAGAAGTGGCATAGTAAAAACACCATATTGTACCAAATATATAGGAATTAATATTGAGATGGGTAATTGAATACGACCTGTTGCAAACCCAAGAAAAAAGCCAATGAGTATTAATAGAAATACAGATATTTTAAGGCTTGCTATCTCATCTGGAGCACCAGAAAGAATAAATACTTCTAAAAATAAAAACATTGAAAAAATAATCAATGGAAAACGCCAAATTTTCATTTTTTTTGAAATAATTTTTATACTGAAGAATTTCATATTCCCAAACTTTAGTGCAATCAGAATGCTAAAAACGAGACCAATAAGAAGAAATAATTCCGGAACTGGGAAATTGAAGATTGTCCTTCCAATAATATCTATAATTGGGGCGATAAGAATTGGTAACAAATTATGGAATGCTCGTTTAAGATCTCGTTCTTCTTGTTCTGAAAAAGGGGCTATCTTTCTTATCAGTGTAATGTATCCTATTATCCACATCAAAATAACACCAGGTACCAACCCAATAACTATTATATAGAGATTGATATTTGTAAGTATACTAGCTACAATTATTGAAGAAGATAAGGGATATATCAGAACAAGCGTATGCCTATACCATACATTAATTGACACTTTTTTATTCGCATCTTCTTCCGTATCGATTTGTTGTAGAATTGGGGCTGACATCAATGCTCCCCCAGGCACTGGTAATAATCCAAATAACGCGGGTATCACCATAAGAGAAGATTTTTTGGAAATCCGCATTTTTTGAATCATCTCCAACATTAATCCTGATTCTTCCATAATCCCACCCAAGATAGGAATAAGAACCATAATTACAAGTAAAGCTAAAATTGAAGGATCTATTAATACATTAAATAATGATTGGATTATATTGACTCCAGCTAAAAGAGCAAAACCTACCGCTCCCAAAGTTAATACTATGCCTAGATCATACTTAGAGAGTGCCATAACTATGCCAATAATGATGATAAAGCTTAACCACGCTGGTAGCATACTTTTCTATTGATGGAATTTTGAATATAATTTAATTGTGTTCTTAAGAGAAATTAAAGAACCAATTTTTATTTTCTCAAAAAATTAAAACTTTATCCGACCTCACCAAACTAATGGCTAATAGTTAAATCAAAAGATTAAGTCAAAAAAAATTAAAAAAAATTTTTATTAATCTTGTATCTGTTTTTTTTTCTCTTCGTGTAATATGTTTAACCTTGTTTGCATTTCTTTTAACACATCATCGTGAATGGGATAAAAATATACAAAAGTAAGGCCAATTGCCGATACAATAGCAGGAATTAAAAACATCAAAATCTTAATACCGATAATCGCTTCTGGTGGTTGTAAAGCCCCTGGAGAACGATCATAATTAAAGATTGTTAAAATAAATGTGGCAACCATTGGACCGATACTTTGGGCAGGTTTGTGGATTAAAGCATCAATACCGAAAAACATACCTTCCCTCCGTGAACCTCCTTTCAGTTCATCTTCATCTATCGATAAATAAAGCATTGGTGTGTTAAAAATCGTATATCCTCCAAAGAAAGTTAAAATAGCTAATCCAATTATAGCAATTAGAGCAGCATTTATAAATACAAGGAGAAAAAATATTATAAACGTCATAATTACTTTTACTAAACCAAACCTTAACATAATTCTTCGCATACCCCATTTTGTTCTTAGTTTCAAACAGAAAAACATTGAACCATAACCAACAAAAACAAAAATTAAAAAATACCACAAGACTCCCCCTTCTCCGAGAATCAAAAGATACACAAAAAGATAACTAAGTCCTATTGAACCCAAAAAGGCATCACAAAGTATATAGCCCATATAAATTAAAAATGACTTTAATTTAATTGTTTCTTTCACGGCTTTTATGAGAGGGAATCCTCTATCTTTTTGAAATTCTGGTTTTTCTTGACATAAATATGTAGTTAACCATAAAAGAACAGTAGAAATAATGGCAATAATAACCATTAAGATTAAGAATGGAAATGAATTAGGATTCATTGGTGCCAGTACAAGTAAAAAAGGGATGATAACAATCCCACCTAGTACAACTACAAGGAAATTTCCCTTGTTTCTCTCATCTAAATCTGATGTCATTTCAGGTAATAAAGCTAACCACACGAGAATGACCAATGTGAGAAAAGTATCAAAGAGACAAATACTTATTATATAGTGGAGGAAAATTATAAGTTGGTTATCAAAACTCCATGGAATCCACAAGAGCATAAAAGTTAATGCCCAAATAGGCGCTCCATATTTTATGTAGATTATGCGTCTACTGCCCCACCTCTTAGGATTTGTTCGATCTGAGAGTTGTCCTAATAATGGATCGTTTAAAGCATTAACAATCATGTAAATTATTTGACCACTTATAAATAATGTCGGAAGTAATTGTAATTCTTGATAGAAGAATTCAATATATTTAAGGCTAAATATAAAAGTAAGTAACCCTGAAGGTATTGCTCCTATCGCAAAGCCCCATAGATTACGTGCACTCAATTTATTTTCAATTACATTTTCCATATTCATCCTGGTTAGGTTTAAATTGATATTTTTATTATAAATGATACTCTATTAGCGTAAGAGTATATAAAAGTTAAATAAAAATGTAATAGTATATTTTGAATTCTAAATTAAATTGTATTTTCCCATACTTTTCGAAATATATCCCCAGGAGCATATTCAACTTTAGGTTCTGTACCTAATATCATCGTAGCACGCTTCTCAATATCGTATCGGGGCCATTCTGGTAATCCCTCATGATTTGGATCACCGGTTCGAGCAAAAGCTACCCATGCATCCATTATATTTTTGGATAACTTTTCAGTATTTTTATTTATTTCAATGTAACCCGTTGCTATATCTTTGGTATCTAAGTTACCAAACACAAAAGGAATTTCCAAGGTGTGAAATGAATATCCAGAGACGTGAGACTCATATGAAAAGATATAACAATACGCATCGGGATTATGAGAAATGTGTGCTTCAAGTTGCTTAATAATTGGCACACGGAACATTGAATCAGAAATAATCGCTTCCCAATATTTATAACGACTTTCTGGGTAATTTTTTTCTATTTCACTTCTGTAAACATTTATTAAATTATCCAAATTTTTAAGCTTCCTTTTCTCTAAATTTGTTCGAAATCCTCCTATAAGATCATTAACACCTTCCTCGGTAGATTTATTAAGAATATCAGCGATAAAACCCAACTCATCTTTATTAAATCCCATCATAATTGGAACATCATTAGATGCTCCTTTCAACATTATCTCTATTGGATTTTCAGGGATTATATCCCCATCAATGAAGGGAGTAAAAGGATTACTAAAATCCTCTAAATTCCCAAAAGAAGCAAATTTTTTCTGTACACGAATTAACTTTCTAGTTGGAAATCCACGTAACAAATCAATCTCATCCTGTTTGATCTGTAATTTCGTCAAAAATCTTTCTACTCCTTTCTTAGCTTGTTCAATAGTAGCTATTCCTGTACCTGCAGCTCCACTTTGCATAACTGCTTTTTGGAATAAACCTTTAGCTTTTGGAGAACTTAATAGGATCGAGACGGACATACCTCCCGCAGATTCACCAAAGATGGTAATATTATTTTGATCTCCACCAAAGTTCTTAATATTTTCTTTAACCCATTTTAAAGCAGCTATTTGATCAGCTATACCTAGATTTGGAGGTATATCTGGTAAGCTCAAAAAGCCAAATACACCTAAACGATAGTTAAAATTGACAACAACCACATCTCCATGAACTGCTAGCCTTGCTCCATTGAAGCGATTTCTTGTACTGCCCCCAATGATAAAGCCACCCCCATGTATCCAAAACATAACAGGTCGTCTTTTATCATCGGCTTTAGGAGTCCAAACATTAAGATATAAACAATCCTCACTTTCTTCACTCCCTATTGGAGGAGTATCCGGTTGATTTTGAGGAGCTATAAATCGGAATTTCGTGGTATCTTTCACATCATCCCATGATTCCATAGGTTGTGGGTTACAAAAGCGTAATTCTTCAATTGGAGGTTTCGCGTAAGGTATCCCATAAAAATATTGATAATTTTTTTCTTGGACACCCTTTATTTTTCCCTTAGTTGTGGAGACAATTACCATATGTTATAAAATGAAAAATTCATTTTAAAGAGTGGCTTTACAAAAAACATTAAAACATTAGCAAATTTGAATAATAGAAAAAGTTAAATAATTATGAATTTGAGATAAGTTCTTCATAATTAGGAGGGAGTTATTCTTGTTCCAACATCTTTTCTTCATGTTTTAATTTTAATTCGCGTTTATCCTTTATCCTATAATAAATATAACAAATAGGTCCTTTTTTCATTGCTTTTTACTCTCACTTTTTAGTTGTTTGATTCTTAAATAAAAGTAGTAAAAGAAAATTAAAAGAGATCTATAGTCCAATATTTATGACTAAAATTTTAAATGAAAACACAAAAGATCAAATTTCAATAAGATTTTCATTTAAAAAATATAGAGTTTTATTAGAATAGGTTTTTTTAATAATGATTTCTATTTTTTCAAGAAATTCAAGATATTTTGATACAGTATTATAATGGATTTTAAGATCTGCTGAAATCTGAGTCTTTGTAATTCCAATATCGTTGTTTTTAAGATAAGTAATAATTTGTTTACTTTTTTCTTTCGAAGAAAAGTAGGTAAATTTACTTCTTTTTAGGTCAAAATTGGAATCAAAATATACCTCATGTTGTTCAATACTTTCACTTTTAATAAAATCGAATTTTAACAACATATTAAGATGCCACACTACAACGTGATTACTTATTTTTAATTCTCTTATAATTTTATTGAAGTAAGTACCTGGATTTTGAACAATAAAGTCATAAATTTTTCTACGTTTTTCATTTTTAAGCAGATTTTGACTTGTTAACTTAGAACCTTCAACTATTAAATTCTTATTAACCAAAGACTTGAGAATCTCTTCTATTCCCCTATTGTTTATGTTTATTGACATCATCCTGAATCTTGCGTTGATAAAAGATAAAATTTTTTCCATGTTGAAATATCGATTATTATTCAAATATTCGATGACTATGTTAAGAACAATTTTTTCTTGCTCTGATAATTCTATTGGCATTCGAACTATGGATCCTCAATCTTTAACTTATAGTTTTCTATTCCTTTCCGTAGATTTTTGTATCATCTCATCAAGGATTTTATTTCTCTCTTCTGGAGCTAAAGTTAACATTTCCTTAATGAATTCTTCTTTTTCGTTTTCATCCCATTCCAGCTTATTTATTCTTTCTAAAAAATCTTCTGTGATAGCTGTAATATTCAGATCATTAAATTTAGAAAGTTTTTCTATTGCATTATCTCCTCTAAGAATATGAATCGCCAGCCCATAATCTGTATCATCGTAAAAGTTTTTATTATTCCGACTCTTTTTAGAACGATAAACTATATAAGCCGTTGCTGTTGCACCAACTAACCCAATCAATACTATAATTATAATGTAGAGCATAGAATCGAAAGGTGCTATTTTTGATCGTAATAATCCCTCTATTCCAATTTTAGGATCATGGTAAATTTTAATCCCATGAGGGTAGTTTATATACATTTGCTGTTCGGATTCATTATGTTCATCAACTTTTATTTCGCTTATTTTAACAGTTCTTGAAACACCGTCAATTGTAGCATTCTCCTGCCATGAAAAAAAACCTGTATAATCTACGTTAGATGTGATTATACCTTTTTCATTGGAACTATAACCATTATGCTCATCCTCTGTTTCTTCCTCTGGTTCAAAATCCTCATCTGACTTTAAGATAGTATATAGTGCGAGTCGAGAACTATTATTAATATAGTTAAAATTGTTTATTTCAATGGCTATTTTGGATTCTGTAGGATTAATCAAAGTATTATTAATGATTGTAAATTCTTCTGCAATGAAAATGTGTGCTGTAAAAACGTTATCCGAGGTAGTAAATTGAAAATAATGAAGCTTTGTATTCGTTGATATATTAGAATAGGAATAAGTAATAGGTAGAAAAGTATCTAACGTTATATTTTGAATTGGTTGGTCTATTGAGGAGTCATATATTTTATTATCATCAATATCAATGTATTCAACAAGCTCATGAAAGATAATTTCAAACTCTATATCAAATTCAGATCCAGAGCTGGAATCTGATTCATAAGAAATTTCTAAAGATAATCCATTCTCTCCCTCATTTCGAAACCGGAAGTCAATTTTATCAATGTGTTCTCCATTTCTCAATGTTGATTCTATTTCAGCAGTATCACTCTCTAACTTTTTGATATTAACATTTCTCTTATTCAATTCTTCAAAATCATCATCAACATTATCGTCATCATTATCTGATGCTATGACAATCAAAAAACTTAGATTACTAACAAAAAAAATCAATAGAAAAACGCTAATAAGGTAAAATTTTTTTTTCATTTTGTTTTTACTGCCAATTATTAAAATTTTTATAAAATTATGAGGATCCAATTTAATAATCCTCTTATTCGTTATTTAAATAACACTGGTAAAGAGATGAAGTATTAAATTTTTATTTTATAAATTTAATTATAGATATTAACGTATTCTTAAAATTGGCAAATCTTAATAAAGACTTTTTTTATAAATTCAAAATTGTTATATTAAAGATGAATCAGATTCAATTCAAGATATAAAAAAAAAGAAAAAAAAAATTTAGATTTTAAAAATATTTTATTTTATTCATTTACGCTTCTTAACAACGATTACAGTGGCGACAACAGCAACAACAATTATAGAGATTACTATTCCTGTAATTATTAATGGTAAGTTATTTGATGATATGCTTACAAATCCTATGCCCATTTTAGGATCGTGATAAATATGATTACCACGAGGATAGTTAAGTATTAACTTCTGCTCAGTTGGGTCATCATCATCAGCCTCTAACGGATTCGCCAAGACATTCATTACTACATTATCAACAGTAGCATTTTCTTTCCATGTGAAAAAACCGAAATTTCCAGCGACTTCAGTGATTGTTCCATCTTCGTCGCTCGAGTGCCCTTGTTCCTCATCCGCAGTCTCATGATCTTCCTCATACTCAACCTCAGATCCTAGCTTAATATACAGGGCAAGTTGTGAATTGTCATCAATGAAATTAAAATCTGTAATTTCAATATCGATTTTAGTTTCGGTTGGTGCTATAAATGTCTCATTAACTAAATCAAATTCTTCGACAAAGAAGATGTGAGCCGTAAATACGCCATCTGTCGTATTTACTATAATATAATGTAATGTGGTATCAGTAGAAATACTCTCGGATGTATAAATTACAGGTTGAAAAGAATTCAACTCAACCTCTTGAATAAACTGATCAGTTGAGTCATCATAAAGCCCATTACCATCAAGATCAACATATTCAATGATTTTGCGAAATACAGAATCAAACTCTAATTCATACTCTGTGGAATTACCCGTTTCAATTTCTTCCTCATATGACACATCAACTTCCAGACCATTACTATCATACTTTACTTTTAATTGGATCTCATCAATTTTGTCTCCATTTCTCAGTTTGGACTCAACTTGAAATTCATTTGAGTCAAACTCAATAGAAATATCTCGTTTATTCAATTCTTCTATATCATCATCTACTCCGTCATTATCGTCGTCACTAGCAGCAACTAAACCAATATTGGTGCCCAAAAATAAAAAACCTAGTAAAAAAAGACCAAATAGTTTGTATTTTTTCATTATATAATATCCCCTAATAAAGCTAAATTATGCTTAAATAGTGCTTATATTAGAAATTCTTTAATTCTTATTTAAATTAAAATGGTAAAGGAATGAAGTACATATTCTTTTAAAGATAATTTTAATTAAAAGTATTTATTCAATTATTATTTTAATCGAAAAATTCAACTAGAATCTAATATTGGTCAAAAATTTTCTTTTTTTCTAATATAAATCAAGCAAGAAGTTTTATGAAGAAGGGTATAATTTAATAATATTAAGATAGACACAAATAAGAATAATAAGTTGATAAATGGAGCCAGTGATGGGATTTGCACCCATGATAAATGGCTCTCTTCCTTAGAAGAACGCCTGCAGGCCATCGCCTTACTACTCGGCAACACTGGCTATAAATTTTATTACAATTCGAATTCTATAGAAAGCTAATTTATAATATATAAAGATTTATACTTAATTTTTTTTATTTATATTTAGAATCTTAACCTCCTGCAATGGCAGGTATGAAAGATATCTCATCATTCTGTTGAATTTTAGTCTCAAGTCCATTAAGAGATCGAATATCTTCACCATTTATGGTTATGAGTACATATTTACTCAAATCTTTGGAATTTTTATAGATCATTTCTTCAAATTTATCTCCAAACCTTGAAGATAATTGTTCTAAGACAGTTCTGATTATTGAACCATCATCTAGATTCAAACTTACTTCATCAACTTGAGTAATATCTGTTAATAATGAAAGGAACACTATTTTAGCAGTCAACATAAGTCTTTGTGATGTATTTTGAAATGAGTTTATAATTTATATTATTTTATAAATGCAATTAAATAAATTAATATTTTAGATTATAATTATTAAATGGAAAAAAGATCTTTGAATTTAACAAAAAAATAAGCTTAGTGAGATATATTATAAAAAATGAATTAAATATTGGGCATCTCTCTACCGCCTATCATACCAATTGGATTTTAATGGGTAGTGATGATTTGGAGAAAGATTTAGGAGCAAAGATAAATTGGCACTTATTTGGTACCGGTCCTTTGATGGTTGAGGCTTTTAAAAATGGCGAATTAGATTTTGGATATATGGGTTTACCTCCAGCTTTAGTAGGAATAGATAATAAAGTCCCCATTAAATGTGTAGCGGGTGGTCATGTCGAAGGAACAATCTTTATTGGTAAAAGCAAACATAAATCTATTTCACAGCTGAAAGGTGATATGTTTGAAACTCTTGCTCAATTCAGGGGATATGCTATAGGAACTCCGAGTGTTGGTTCTATACATGATGCTATTCTTAATTACTATTTAGAAAAGCATAATTTGCAGGATGATATTGAAGTAAAAAATTACAAACAAGCGGAATTCATAGCTATAGATATGAAAAAAGGGATATTAGAAGGGGGAGTAGGCACTCCTGCTCTAGCTGTCTTTGCCAAAACTATTTTAGATTCACATTTGGTTGTTCCCGCGAATAATTTACTAGCGGATAATCCCAGTTACGGTATCTTTTTTCATGAAAATATAATTGAGAAATACCCTGAAGTTGTAGAAAAGTTTCTTCAACATCATAAAAAAGCATCCGAAATGCTCCGTAGGTCTCAAGATGAAGCAGCAGCTGTAATTTCAAGAACTTTCTCAATACTCAATAACAATAAAGATTATGTTAAAGCGGTTCTTGAAATTTCCCCAAAATACTGTATTGCCCTTTCAGAAGGATATTTAAATTCAGCTGAGGGATTTATAAATACAATGCATCGATTGGGTTACATCAAGAAAAAGCTTGCATATGATGAAATTTTTAATTTTAAATTTGTCGAAAAAGTGCATCCAGAAAAAGAGCATTATTGATTCTACTTATCTTACCTTAAAGGGATTAGACTTTCATAGAGAAAATATCAGTTGTCCTTCTTCTTGATATTCCAATAAAAGATCCGCAACTACATAAGATTCAACTAGGTCAATGCCTTCCATTAACTCTGATTTATCTAAGCCGATAAGGTTTGCGGCAAGATCACAGCATTTGAATTTTATACCGGCTTCAAGACATTCTTTCATTTCTTTTTCATATCGCATTCTCCCGATTTTATTTTTCTTGCCAAGTAGAATTCCCATTGGCCCCCACATCACAACTATCACATCAAGTCCTTTATTTCTATAATATTTGGCAAATCGAATTATCTCAAGAGGGCTAGTTGATTCATAAATCATATCTTTTAAGAGTAATAATACTTTTGTTACTTTTCCCATTCAATCAACTCTTCATCTTATATTATGATTTTATATGTTTATCTTAATTCTGGAATAAACTCTAATTTTTTTAGTATTTGTGAACAGAATTTAAGTTTTTTTGTGATAAACTGTAATTTATAATTATAAAAAATTAAGAAAAAAAATAAAATGGTTCAAAAATTTATTTTTTCGTGAATTTATAAACCTGTAATGGTACATTTTATATTTTTACCATTTCCACTATTAGTAAAAATTGATTATTATGGAACTATCGACTGAACAGATTGAAAGATATTCTCGACAAATTGTTTTAAAAGAAATAGGAGGAATAGGTCAACAAAAATTATTACAATCTAAAATATCAATTATCGG
>JBHLRJ010000090.1:0-17006 GCA_048882645.1 Candidatus Thorarchaeota archaeon | reverse complement strand
GTAATAGAGATGACTAAATTTTCCAATAATACTTGCACCTTTGTAGTGATTAAAGTCTGGAATCATTTCGTTAATTATAAATCCATGATCCAATATTGACACCTGTAATTTTTGCATATACTCAGGGGGCTTATTTCCAAAGCTAAGAACACATTTCTTTCCTATTATAGGGTAATTTTTATTGTTAATCTTGATGTTTGATTTTAATACTTCTCTTGCTCTTTTTAAAAATAATCTTAAACCTTCATTAGTATAGGGGGGATCCATTACTACTACATCATATTTGTTTAGGAGATCTTGTGGAATTGGTTCTCTTAAATCGTGAGAGAGAATATTAAAATTATTTATAGAAAGTTTAAATGCTGATTCTGAGAGAAAATCTAAAACTCGTTTATCAATATCCAGTACAGTGATTTCGTTTGCTAATTTGGTTAATCCTACCGCTAAAGATATGAAATCATCATCTCCCAGGAATATTATATTCTGCCCCTCAATATCGCCTTTCTTCATTAAGAATAGGACTTTCTTTAAAACAGTTGGTAAATCTGCGTGTGATTGATCCAGAGCAAATTCAGGAGATGGACGATTTTCAAGAAAACTGCTTATATCATTTAAATAAGTAAATTCCTTTGGTATTTCTGCTATAATATTATTGAAATTTTCAGGGAGAGGATCATACTCAAAAGTTAAATTGAGATTCTTCTTTACCCATATTCTTCCTTTTTTACCCAGAAAATTTTTCTTCTCAATAATCCCAGATTTCACTAATTCGTTTCTGACAGCAGCAAGCGTAGGAATCGCGATTCCGGTTTTTTGGGATACGATCTTATTTTTAAGGGAAGGAAAGCGATACATTGTCAGTAAAATTGAACGTACACCCTCAGAACCTTCTGCTAACTGAGCTTTTTCAGCTATCAATGCAAGAGTTTTTTCTATTTCTTCGTCCATTAGTAAATTTATTTGTTGATTATAATTTCAAATCCTTGAATGATAATGTCCTTTCTTTTTTCTTTTTTATGATTAAAAAGAAAACTTTTAAATATTCTATATTCATATCATTCCATATCAAGAACGATCTATATGTAGAACAAATAAAAAATGAAATTAATTGGAGTGAGAAAAAAGAGTGAAAGAGGTTCAATCGATTGAACTGAGTCATGTGGCTTTTGTTGTTCTAGGATTAGTTGCAGAATATCCGTGTCATGGGAAAGACATAAACGAAAGAATTAAAAAAAGGGGAATGAGGAATTGGACAGCAATAGGAAAATCCTCGATATATGGAGTGTTAAAGAATTTAAAAAAGAAGGGGCTAGTAGATTCATGGGTTGAAGAAGAAGATAATCGAATAGTGAAAATGTATCAAATCACGTCTAAAGGAAGTGCTGTTCTTAAAAACCAAGTATATAATGTTCTTAATGATTTTGTAGGTAAGAATGATCCTGATTTTTATACAGCATTTTCCATGCTTCCAGTAATATCTTACGAAGAACAACAAAATGCAATCATTAATTCTCTTAAGAATCTTGCGAAAAACAAGAAAGAGCTAGAACTTATGCTAGCAGAAAATGCGCATATGCCTCTTAATGTACGTGGACTTTTTTTTCATCCAATTAAAATATTAGAAACAGACATAAATTTTTTAGAATGGGTTTTATACGAAATAAAAGAGGGGAAGGGTCAAACTGACAAAAAAGCACATAATAAATAATTTCTTCCATAAAGTAGGTTACCATTGTGAATCTTCTTCAATGAGAGATCTGTTCGATTTCTATGGCTTTCCTATGTCTGAAGCTATGGCATTCGGTTTAGATGCAACTATGGGATTTGGATTCTTTGATACTACCAGTAGTGTCTCTTTCATTCCCGAATCAGACATTCCTTTTTTCCTAGGAGGAAAACAGGGAACTATAGAGCCAAATTCATTAGCATGTCGATTATTAGGAATAAATTTAAGAAAACAGTCCTTTACAAGTACGGATAAAGCATGGACAGAGTCTAAAAAATTAATCATTCAAGATATTCCATTAATTCTTCAGATTGACTTAGGATATTTACCATATTTTGAAGAAGAAGGAGATATTCACTTTGGGGGTCATGCAATAACCTTAGCGGGATATGATGAAGAAAATGGGATTGCCTATATAGGAGATACAGAATTTGAGGGATTTCAGCAAATTTTAATAGAGCAACTAAAGAAAGGTCGAAGTTCTGAGTATGGTCCAAGCTTCATGCGCCCAAATAACACTCAATTTTCAATGCAAAGAAGACCAGATGGAAAACATCCACCTTTTGCTGCAGCTGTTAAGGTAGCAATCCAAAAAGTAGTAAATAATATGCTTCGTCCTTCAGTAAACAATAATGGCATTCAAGGTTTAAAATTGTTTGCATCCTCAATACCCAAGTGGCAGGAAAAACTAAAAGGGGAAGCGAAAGATCCTAATGGAAAAACAATTTCACGTTCAAGATTAATGTTTGAATTTCTACATGGTTATATTGAAACCTGGGGAACAGGAGGATCGTCGTTCAGAAATTTATATAAAGAATATCTTGAAGAATTATTAGCTCATCCAGAGTTAAAAGAAGGCCCAAAAGCGTGGAGTACAGACGAATTTAAGATTCTTAAAGTTTGTATTCCCATCATTGATAATTCAGCTAAAAGTTGGACTATGATTGCAGAAATTTTAAAACATGCTGCAGATGAATATAAAGATGGTTGTATAAATCACGTAGATTTAATTGAGTTAGAAAAAATTGCGTGCAACATTCTCTCAAAAGAAGAAGAATTATTCAAAAAGTTATCAAAACTAAAGATTTGAGTGATATTAAAATGATTGATAATAATTTAGCAGCCCCATGTGGGATATATTGCGGCGCTTGTCGACAATATCTTCTCTGGAAAAAGGATTTGCTAAAAGAGAGAGGTTTTAAAATGGGCTGTAAAGGTTGTAGAATAAGAAATAAGAATTGTGCGTTTATAAAAAGAGATTGCCCCTCTCTAAAAAAGAAACAAATAGAATATTGTTATGAATGTGAACAATTTCCGTGTCAAAATTTACAAAAAATTAATTCTCAATATCAAGAAAGGTGCTCTGTGAATTTAATAGAGAATCTAAAAAGAATTGAGGAAATTGGGGTCGAAAAATGGCTTCAAGAGCAAAACGAGTTATATAAATGCCCTGAATGTGAAGGTGAAATTTGTATTCACGATACGGAATGTTATGATTGCAATTTAATAATTAACCCAAATAAACGTGATTAGAAAATGACAGATGAAATTTTAAGGGAACTTGATGCTGAAGGGCTTCGCTCTGAGTTTCTTAAGTATACAAGAAGGGCATATGAAAGTATTCCTGAGAGAGATCAACCTCGAATTCTCGAGATTGGATGCGGTACCGGAATACCCACTTTAGAGTTAGCAAAGTTAAGCGATGGTGAGATAATTGGAATTGATATTGATCAGAGTGCCTTGGATAAACTTAGTTTAAAGATCAAACAAGAAGGCCTTTCAGAAAGGGTTAGGGTGTATAATCGTTCAGTCTATGATACTAAATTTACTAATGAGAGCTTTGATATCATTTGGGAAGAAGGTGTTATACATTTGCTTGATATTAAAAAAACTTTAACAGAATGTAATAGAATACTAAAATTAAATGGATTTATGGTTACGGGAGAAGCAACTAATTGGGCAGGGAGGAAGTTAAAACATTTCCCTAAATTCGGCTTTAAGCTCATCAAGCAAATACCTTGGGAAAGAGGATGTTGGTGGACGGAATATTATGCCCCCTTGGAGGAAAAGATTAACATTTTACGTAAAAAATATGACAATCTCGATAAAATCGATGAAATTAAACGTCATATAACGGAAATAGAAATGGTTAAAAAAGATCCAACTGGATTTGATTGTATAACTTACATAATGCAAAAAATCAGTTAAAAAAGAGGAGAAGTAAAAATGGATGAAATACAAATTACAGGAGCAAGAATTCATAATCTTAAGAATATTAATGTGAATATACCAAAGGAAAAAATAATCTTAATTACCGGAGTTTCTGGTTCTGGTAAGTCAAGTTTGGCGTTTGATATTATCTTCGATGAAGGTATGAATCGATATCTTCAATCAATTGGTTTTCCTCCTAAATTTGAGGATGAAAAGCCTTTTGATATGATTGAGGGGCTAAGTCCAACAGTTGCAGTGGAACAGAGAACCACTAGAGTATTTAATCCTCGTTCTACTGTCGGTACAAAAACAGGAATTTATGGGTTATTGAGAATGCTGTATGCTACTGAAGGTGTATTAATCTGTCCTATTTGTAAAGAACCAGTCAATGACAATCTCGAATGTGATTCATGTGGTATGATCATAGATCGCAAGCAAATCAAGCATTTTTCTTTTAATGAACCTTCAGGAATGTGCTTGGAATGTAAGGGGCGAGGTTATACAATGCATTTAACAGAAGAAATGATTGTACAAGATTATAATAGGAACTTAATTCAAATTACGAAGGCAGGTTCAGCAGTTTTTGCCGATCAGATCAGATTTGTTGAACAATTACCAAGATTCTATGATTTTGATATTAATACTCACTATAAAGATTTACCAAATGAAGTTAAGAAGATATTTCTGCATGGGAGTGGAAAAAAACTAAAATTCAAATGGGAGTCAAAGACTTTCTCTGGAGAACTAGAAAGAGTGTTTGAAGGGATAATACCTCATATAGAACGTGCACTCGCTGAAAGTAAGAGTGCTTATAGAAGAGATAAAATCTTTAAGAATTACATGGCTAAGCAAAAATGCGAAGAATGCAGTGGTTATCGAATAAATGTTCAAGCTAGAGAAATAAAAATTGCAAATAAACACATAGGTGAGTTAGCAATGATGACAATTGATGAATTAATTAAATTCTTGAAAAATTTAAAAGAGGAAGATGTACGTAGTCCTCAGGGCAATTCAATGGTAATTAGTTTATTAGAAAGTTTAAACCGGATGGTTAATGTTGGTCTCTCATATCTACACCTCCATCGTTCTTTACCAACATTGAGTGGAGGTGAGCTTCAACGATTGTCTCTTATGACTCATTTAGATGCTGGTCTTGACTCGCTAATTTATATACTCGATGAACCGAGTATGAGCCTTCATGAACAAGAAAAAGAATCGTTAATTAATATCTTAAAACAGCTAAGAGATTTAGGAAATACAGTTATTATTGTTGAACATGATAAGCGATTCATAGACATTGCGGATGAGATAATTGATATTGGTCCTGGCGCTGGAATAAAAGGTGGCGAAATTGTATACCAAGGTGGAATAGAGGAGATTAAAAAAGTAAAAAATTCTTATACGGGCCAATTCTTAGCAGGGAATATTAAATTACCAGAAAAATCTATTGAGAAACGTAAAATCATAGATAAAAACACAAAATATCTCACAATAAAGAATGCAAAAACAAATAACCTGAAAAGTATTACGGTTAAAATTCCTTTGGGGATGATGGTTGGTATTGCTGGTCTTTCTGGATCAGGAAAAAGCTCCCTCATTTTAGATACCTTAGTTCCATTGATAACACCATACTTCAAAATAGGAGCTGATTTAATCCGAAAGAAAACGGATAACAATGGTAATAGTGAAGTAAATAGTGAGGATCTTTTAGAATATTCTGGTACTATAAAAGGGTGGGAAAGTTTAGATCAAATTATTGTAGTAAATCAAAAACCAATTTCGAGAGTAAGGACTTCGACTCCCTGTTCATTTATAGGCATCTGGGATAAAATACGGAATTTATTTGCTAAAACTCTTGAAGCAAAGAAGAGAAAATACACCGCAGGACATTTCTCCTTTAATTCTGATAATGGGAGATGTTCTAGTTGCAAAGGTACAGGTGAACAAGATTTACAAATTTCATTTCTTAGTAGTTTTTCAATACAATGTAAAGAATGTAAGGGTTTAAGGTATAAGCCAGAAATATTAGAAGTTAAGTATAAGGGTAAATCAATTTCTGAAGTGTTAGATATGACGGTCACAGAAGCATTAGAACTATTTAAATCAAAATCAACAATCTCAAGAGTATTAAAAATTTTAGTTGATATTGGGATGGGTTATATCACACTTGGACAACCTACTCCAACTTTAAGTGGAGGTGAAGCTCAACGAGTCAAGTTAGCAAAAGAATTAGGGAAGGTACGTAAAGGAAATTCCTTGTATATTTTAGATGAGCCAACAGTTGGTTTGTCATTCTATGATGCTGTAAAGCTCATTGAATTACTTGAACGGTTAGTGCAGGATGGGAATAGTGTAATAATTATTGAACATGATCCTGATATTCTTACATATACTGATTACTTAATAGAATTAGGACCTGAAGGAGGCCCAAAGGGTGGAAAAGTAATAGCGACTGGAACTCCTGAAGAAATTAAAAACAATAAAAATTCCAAGACTGGTTTTTATTTAAATTAAATATTTTGTATCTTAATTATCATTTATAGCCATTGATATTTGGGGATAGAAAATTATCCTGAACCAACTGACACAAAAATATCTATTCAAAAAATGTAAAAATTATAAAGATTATACAGATGAACTTAATAACTGCAATATATTATCAACTTCAAATCCATAAGTTAATGCTTGAATTAAGAGCCCTATCAAACCAGCACCTATTGCAATAAATATTCCCCAAAAACTCCATCTTGGCCATGGTTTATTCTGAAAATTATACCCCATTTTAAACTGTTCATACAATGCAATAATACCCCATGCGATTATACTGATATTAAAAGCCCATGTAGAAATTTCGTGAACTTCCGGGGTATAATTCATTAGCCATCCTGCTTCTGGACTAATTCTTAAAAGTCCTACTTCTTGTGGAGCTCTTACAACTAAAAATAGGAAACCAATATGCATAATCAATATCCATGAAATAATAAGCAAATGTATATTAAGCCATTCCCATGTGCGTTTTTTTAATTTATCACGTAAAAATGGTTCACTAGTTCTTTTTTCAAATACCATAACAATTCCAAATATAACTAAGATAATAAACGCTAAAATTACCATAATAAAGGGATTAGCTGAACCCGAAGAAAGGATGGGAAGAAGAGAGGATTGAACCAAAGCAATTAATCTTGTTAGAAGGCTTTTTTGATACCATGCTAATCCAACTGTCAAAAATATAAGGCTATAACCCCAATTATGGATTGCAGGTGGTTTTCCTTGTAAGTATTCTATTGAAAAAGGCATTATATACCATATAAAATATATTAGTCCAAGAGCGATTAATCCAAGACCCGGTCCAACGAGCTTATTTTTTTTTGGTTTTTCTTCTACGGATTTATCTGAAATATCTTGGTTTTTCTTATTATTCTTCATATTTTATCATTTTATCTTTACTTTTCAAAAATAACAATATTAATTCTTTTTAATTGTTATTATCTAGTTGTTTTTTGTTTTATTGTGTATTTATTAATTCTCATTTTAAGTTATAAATCCTTTAAAGAAATGACTTAATCCGTGTTTGGGGCATCATTATAATTCCTAAATATATTTCTCAGACCATCTTGAGACATTCCTAAACGCCAGAAAAAAAACATAAATAACCATTTAAAAAATGTTTTTATAAATCCTTCTTTTTCAAAACGACGGGTTGAGGTATAAACAGAACAATGGTGGATACAAGCAATTCCTTTTCTACCTCGATTTATCCAAATTTTTTTAGTAATTGACTTTTTAGCATGTTTCTTCATACGTCGACTTAAATCAAATCCCTCACATATCCACATTGGAGCAAAGCCGTTTAATTCTTCAAATGAACTTTTTCTTATGAAAATTATATTATCCGCTGGGAAGATTTTTAAAACACGAAACCACAAATTTCCTGCCCATTGAAATATAGGAACTGCTACCTTAGCAAAACTCGTAGGAGTGTAATTTTTAGACCATTTCCAACTTTTAGAAAAAGCACCCCCTATAATTATTGGCTTTTTGAGATGATAAACAACTCTTATTATAGCTCCAGGTTGAAGTAATACATCTGAATGAAGAAACATAAGAATTTCTGATTTTGCTATTTTTCCTCCTAAATTAGACTGTTGATATCGTCCTCGAGGGCCTTGGATTACTACATCAGCAAATTTTCTTGCTATTTTTTGTGTATCATCTGTAGATCCACCGTCACTAACAATGATTTCAATCGGTATAGATTTTCCTGAAGGAAAGCGTGATGCTTCTTTAACAGTTGATATACTCTTAACTATTGTTTTTGATTCATTGAGAGTTATTATTATAATGCTGACTAGTGGATGTGATGATGAATTATTATTTTTTATTAAGATCATATTCACTGAAAGACCTTCTTTTTTAATAATTCTAAGTTGAATCTGTCAATTAGATTCGAGTTCTTAAGATCATCTAAATTATCAATATCGGAAAGAACGGGTAAGAAAAAAACACGTAAATCTAGATGATTCAAATCTTTTAATGTATCAGAAAGTACTGATGTAGTGCTCCAATTCTTATCTAAAAATAACTCTGGATATATTTCTTTAAGTCCCATTAAATAATAACCTCCATCCTTAGCAGGACCGATAACTACATCATATTCCTCCAACATTATAAAAGCATATTTTATAATTTCTGATGTTAATTCAAAGCAATCACTACCTATTATCACAGCAGATTTATGTTGAATTAGAGCTACTTGAAAGGCATTACACATTCGTTCACCAAAGTCATTTCCCTTCTGTAAAAATTTAATGTAGGTCTCATTCTTCCACCCATCATTTGAATCAATATAATCGGAATAAAATAATAAGCGGGAACATTGAATATCTTTTGTAATAAAACGAGTATATTTCAGTAAAGTTTTATACACTAATAATGCTTCTTCATCACCAATTTCTGCAGCTAAACGAGTTTTAACATACCCTAATGTGGGATTTTTAACTAAAATTATTAAAGCGTTTTTATTCATCTATCACTTCACAATTGTCGTGCAGTTATTATTAACTCTAACAAGGTTACTTGAATCTGCTTCTTCCCATTTAAGATCAATTTTATCATTTCTCACCCATGGGCAATATTCATCATGAGCGTCTAAACTCCCATTTAGAACTCGTCTACTAGCACACCCTCCTTGACACGGGCAATCACTCGCAGCTTTTGGTAGTTCACGAATTAACTTAAAATAGTGAGATTCTAAAATATTTTCCTTTAATTGGATTAAATCTGTTATTTTAGGAACAGGTACGTCATTATTAAATCCCTTCCAATATACACAGGGAATAACTTGTCCCTGAGGATTGATTCTGATACTTTTATGTCCACATGGTGAATATACATCATCTAAACTGAGAACAGATCTAACTACTGGCTCAGAGCAAGAGACTAACTTACCAGAACTCAAGAGTAATCTAAACCCCTCCCAGAATTGATTGTATTTCAGATGGAATTTATTCGTATTAACAGATTGAAATGCACTAACTCGTAAATTGAGATTATATAAGCGTGCATGTTCAACCATTTTGTCCATCTTATCATAATTATTGCTCATCATTGTTGTGAGAATTGTCATCTCTATTCCCAAATCTTTGCATCTATCAATTACTTTGTGAGTAAGATCCCAATTCCCTTCACATCTAAATTGATCTTGTTCTCTCTTTGTAGGAAAATCAATTGATACTTCTACATCATTAAATTTTTGCAGATATTTATCAGGAAGAGAAGTCAAGGTTAACCCATTTGACGCTATACTTAATTTAAAATCTTGTTGTGCTAGAAAATCAAGAATTTGAATAAATTCGGGGTTTAGTATATTTTCCCCTGTTCCCATTCCCATCGCGTTAATTGGTAAACTTTTGCAAAGGATTTGAATTTCCTCAAGGGTTATATTTGAAATTTGTGTTTGATCTCGGTAGCAATGAGGACAATTCAAATCACAATTATTTGTTAAACCTATACCAATTGAAAAATCCATCTTAATAATCCCTATTTTAAATCATTTTTGTAAAAACGTTATGGTTTATTCCCTTTTGCTATAAAATATACTATACTGGCAAAAAAGAGCCCTGTATGAAGCCTTGTTTTAAGCTCTGTAACCCATTCTGTATATTCATGTGGTGTGATTACGCCTTCATCAAGAGCTCCCGATGCAGCATGATAAATTGAATGGGTTAATGAATTATTTTCATCAATCGAAATTGTATTAATTGGTTCTATTACAACTTCTTTAATTTCTTGTTCTTTCAATAATCGATAGAGTTGTCTCCCGCTCCAATTATTCCCATCCTTATTATCTGTCCTCCAATGAAAAATTCTACGGGTGAGCTCACGGTTGGGATGATCAATTACAAGAGTTTCGAAATCCCAATCCATTAAAACTATTCTACCACCAGATTTTACAACTCTTATCATCTCCCCGACTACTGCTTGGGGATTATCAACATGGAGCAATAACCTAGCTGCAAATGCTGCATCAAAAATTCCATCTGAATAATGAAGATCGGTAGCATCACCTACTTCAAAATTAATTAATGATGAAGAACTACAATTATTTGCGTAGCCACGAGCTAATTCTACTATGTATGGTGATGTATCAACTCCTATTATGGATCCTTCTGGTGTGAGGTATGGGGCCATTAAACGAGTTAATATACCACTTCCACAACCCACATCTAAGAGATTTTCTCCTGATTTTGGCCTTACCATATTTTTTAGAGCTAAATTAACTTTTTTTTGATCAATATAATTAGAACGCTGTTCAATAAATTCGACCATCTCTTTAGCTTTTTTGGCATTAAAGTTAGATCCTTTTGACCATAAACTTTCAGGAGTCATAATAAAATTGATTTCTAGGATTCATTTTTCCTAAAATTAAGGTTTTAATACATTAACTCTAGTTTATCTAATCTTGAATAATTAGTAATTTATTATCTCGACTATATATAAATCTATTGTTAATTATTTTTAATTAAAGGCTTAAGAAAGGCATACTAAATATTTATTCAAAACCACTAAAAAATTAAAAATAATATATTATTTTAAAATCAATTTTGAAAAGGAGAACGATTAATTAAAATTGATGATATAAAAGTGTATGAAGCTGAGGGGAGAAGGAACGACTGTGTGTGGAATTAAAAAAAGATTAAATTTGATTAAAATTTCCAAACATGTAATTTATAAACTATCTTTTTGTATTTTAACTAGTCTATTTTAAGTTCAATTCAATCATTCAAAATTAACTTTCAACTTAGGATTTCCTATGGAAATAGAGATTCAAGGAGCAAGAGAAAATAATCTAAAGAATGTCAACATTATATTCAGAGATGGTTTAACAGTTGTCACTGGAATTTCTGGTTCAGGGAAATCTTCCCTTGTTTTCGATACTTTATATCATGAATCAAATCGTCGGTTAATAGAATTGTTTGGATACAGTCGAAAATGGTCGAGTCAAAGATCCTCTTATAAACTTGCTCCCGCTAAAGTAGGGTCAATAACCGGTTTAGGTCCTGCAGTTGCTGTAGGGCAGAATTTACTTAATCGAAATCCAAACTCGACTTTGGCTACAGCATCAGGATTGCATCCATTATTTAGATTGCTTTTTGCAAGGTTTGGAATAAGAAAGTGCCCTAACTGTGGCACTAATGTATCTATCTTAACTCAAGATGAAATGGTTGATTATCTCCATAATATGGCAAGTGAAAAATCTATTGTTGTGTATAGTCAACTAGTAAATAATGTCTTTGGAAGTCATCGGACATTGCTTAATCTTTTATCACAGCAATTTCCCTCGGAAGATTTATTGGTAGATAACAAAATTTGGGATGGTACTCGACTTAATTCAAATAAATCCCATAAAATCTTAATAAAATTAGCTCAAATCGATATTACAACTTCAATTGAGCAAATAAGAGATATTATCAGAGAAAATCAAGCATTAGGTTCTAATATACTTCAAATTGAGATGGGTAAAAAAATAGAGAAAATAACAGGGACAAATTCTTGTGTGGAATGCGGTTCGTGGCTTGATAATATTGAACCTAAGCACTTTCACATGAGTTGTCCGTTCTGCAAAAAGAAAGGTTGCAAACAATGCAATTATACAGGGTTGCATCCATTAGCTTTATCTGTGCAATTTTCAGGATTAGCCATAACCGAGCTGTTAGAATGTTCAGTAAAAAAGGCACTTAAGCTTTTTAGTAATATTAATTTATCATCATCAGCAAATCGTTTGATTTCTGAAATTCTAAAACGCTTACTAGCGTTAAAGGAAGTAGGACTCGAGTATTTAACCCTCAATCGATCATCTCCTACTTTATCACGGGGTGAATCGCAAAGAGTAAGAATCGCACTAACTTTGATCAACCAATTAGAAGATGTGTTGCATGTACTTGATGAACCAACAATAGGACAACATGTTATGGATGTTACTAAATTTTTACCCATTTTTCATAAATTGCCTGGTCCTGTTATTTATGTTGAGCATGATAGAATAGCCGCAGCATTAGCGGATAATGCAGTCGACCTAGGACCGGGTGCAGGAATGAATGGAGGAACAATAATATTTAGGGGAGTACCTTCAGAACTATGGGAAGCTGACACTCCTACGGGAGAATTTTTTAGTTTAAGAAAAAAAGTTGTTACCCCGATAAAAAGACCAAAACCTAATCTCTTCTTGAAAATTGAAAGTGCAAATCTGCATAATTTAATGAATATCGATGTCAATATTCCTTTAAATCGATTAACAGTTATAACAGGTGTTTCAGGTTCAGGAAAGAGCACATTAGTAGATGTTCTTCATAATTCACTTAAAAAGAAAAAACCAATCGGTTGTAAGAAAATAATTGGGCCATCTTTAAAGTCAGTAATGGTTGATCAAAGTCCTATTGGCAAAAATCCTCGTTCAAATCCTGCTACATATGTCAAAATTTCAGAAATCATACGTAAATTATATGCGAAAGAAACAGGATTAAGCATATCGCATTTTTCATTTAATAGACCTGAAGGTGCCTGTCCTACTTGTAAGGGAATGGGTGCTCTTGAAATACGAATGCGTCACCTACCATCATCATGGATTCCTTGCCCGGATTGTATACAAGCACGATTTAATGAAGAAGTCCTTAAGAGTAAAGTTAATTTTGGTGATAAATCTTATTCCATCTCTGATTTCTATGATTTATCCATAGCAGAAATTGCAGACTTATTAGAAAAAGAACATCGGTTAACTACAAATGACATGCAAAAAATAAAGGAGATGATAAAAACTCTTAAAGATATCGGTTTAGGATACTTATCTCTAGGTCAACCAAGTCCTTCATTATCAGGAGGAGAAGCCCAGCGTATTAAATTATCAAAATATCTTGGTAAATCCTCTTTAAAAAGCCAGATCATTATTTTAGATGAACCGAGCACTGGTCTTCATCCTCAGGATTTAAAAGGATTATTAATAGTGTTAGATCGATTAGTTAGAGCAAGAGCAACTGTGATTATTGTAGAACATAATTTAGACGTGATCAAAGCAGCAGATTGGATTATTGATCTTGGTCCTGGTGCAGGTGATGAAGGAGGGAATATAATATATTCTGGTCCTTTCGAGGGATTATTAGAATGTGAAGAGTCAGAAACAGCTAAAGCTTTAAAATTAGATGAGTTAATAACACCAAGTCAAGAAAAGAGTAAAGGAAAGATTTCCAGTAAAATTATAATTAGAAATGCTCATGTTCATAATTTGAAAGGTATTGATGTCGAATTCATAAAAAACTCAATTAATGTGGTTACCGGAGTTTCTGGAAGTGGCAAGTCCTCATTAATTAGTGATGTAATTGAAGCGGAGGCCAAACGGCGCTTTTTTGAAACTTTATCAATGTATGAGCGTCAAGGGATCCATGAAGGTCCTGAAGTAATGGTAGATGAAATATCTGGTCTTGGAGTCACTTCTCATGTTATATCAACTAGAGCAATGCATTCGCGTAGTTTCAATATAAGAAATACCATTGGGAAAGCAACTGAAATTTCTCACCATATTGCGATTTTATTATCACATATCGGAAGCTGTAATTGCCCTAAATGTGGGACTTTAATGAAAAAAAAGACTGAATGGCTTTGTGAGAAGTGCAAGCTAAAATTACCTATACCCAATCCCAGTCACTTTGATCCTGCATCTTATCATTCAGCTTGTAGAAAGTGCCATGGTATAGGAACTATCAATATCCCAAATGTATCTAAGTTGATTATTCATCCAAAAAAACCTCTATGTAAAGGTGCAATGTATTCTCCGGGGTTTTGGCCACAAGGGTATCTCTGTAAGCCTTACAATGGTGGCTATTATGAGCTTCAAGCACTTGCCAAACGTTATAATTTTGACCCAGCTAGTACACCTTGGAGCGATATGTCTAAAGAAGCTCAAGATATATTTTTATATGGGACTAAAGAACCGTTGGAAATACATTATGAAAACCGGAAGGGTGACAAGCGTACATACAAAAGAAAGTATACAGGATTCTATCATGGATGGGTAAATGAATGGGACATTGGAGGTACATACACAGATATAGAACCATGCGAAAGCTGTAAGGGTTCTAAACTTCGACCTGAATCTTTAGCGTTTAATATTAATGGTTATAATATACATCAATTAAGTGAACTTCCGTTTGTAGATTTACTAAGAATCTTAGAAAATGTTACGTTAAACGATGAACTCCCTGATATAGTTCATAATAGTTATAAAACTATCTTAAATCGATTAAAGTTCTTGATCAAGACAGGTCTAGGATATATCCATTTAAATAGGATAGCCGCTTCTCTTTCAGCAGGTGAAGCTCAGCGAGTCAGACTAGCAGGAGTACTGGGCAGTGGTCTTACATCTCTTACTATTATTTTGGATGAACCTTCAAGAGGACTACACCCTTCGGAACTTGAAGCGTTATTAGAAGCGCTTGTAGAATTACGTGATATGGGTAATACTATCTTAATGGTAGAGCATGATATGCTTTTGATTAATTCAGCAGATAATATTATTGATCTAGGGCCAAAAGCGGGAGTTGAGGGTGGTAAAATAGTCGCAACTGGCTCACCCATTGAAATTAAGAAAACAGACACTATTACAGCCGACTGGATGAATGGAAAGAAAAAATTTGATTATATTAAACGAGAAAGAAATCCAAGAAAATGGCTAAAAGTACATGGTGCAACCGAAAACAATCTGAAAGGCGATTTAATTGAAATTCCTCATAGCTTTTTAGTAGGAATATGCGGTGTTTCAGGTTCAGGTAAATCTACGCTATTAATAGACACCATTGGAAGAGCACTATCTCCATTAAAACATACTACATCGATGGCACAAGAACCTATTAAACCTGGAGAACATGAAAAAATCGAAGGAGCTCTATCTAATACGATAATTATTGATCAAACCAGAGCTAGTGTTACGAGCCCTCTGAATTATCTCGGATTAAAAAAAATTTTTCTTAAGATTTTTGCTGAAAGTGAGGATGCGGTCTCACTAGGTTTAGGTGAAAAAGATCTTAAAAAGCAATGTACTGCTTGCAAAGGAAGTGGTACAATAAAGACAGACATGGGATTCTTACCAGATATTTATGACAAATGCGAGGTTTGTAATGGTTCGGGCTACTCTTCGGATGCTTGGAGAGTTAAATTGAACGGTATCTCGGTTCCCGAAATAAATGAGCTAACTATTGATGAAATCTATGAACTATTTAATGAAAATGAATCTATTAGAAATAAATTGAGATTCGTAAAAGATGTGGGCTTGGGATATTTAGTTTTAAACCAAGCTGCATATACTTTATCAGGTGGAGAAGTACAGCGACTTAAAATTGCCAAGGAACTAAGTAAAAAGAATAGAAAAAAGTCTATGTATATTTTGGATGAACCAACGATAGGACAACACATGGAAGATATTTCTCGTCTCATTGATGTTTTGCATAAACTAGTTGAAAGTGGGCATACGGTGGTCGTTATTGAGCATCACCCCCATTTACTGGCAGCATGTGACTGGATAATAGAACTTGGTCCCGGTGCTGGTGATAATGGTGGAAGATTGATAGCAAAAGGAACACCAGAAATGATAGCAAAGGGTCAAACGCCCACAGCACCCTATATAAAAGAAGTCTTGGAGGAGATTGCATGACGTGGATACCCTTATTATTAACTGATCGTTCACCAAACTTAAGATTACTTGTATTAAAGGAGTTATTAGGTCGACAAGATGATGATAATGAAGTACAAGAATTACTGATCTTACGAGAGAAAGATCCACTTGTCGATTCACTGATTAAAACTCAATTACCCAACGGTTCTTGGAGTAGCGTTGATTTTACAGGTAAAGTATCAACAACTGGAAACCTTCAAGCAACATCTCAAGCATTAGTCAGATTAAGTTATCTTGGATTTGAAAGAGGGCACAAGGTTATTCAAAAGGCTGTTGATTATATTTTATCGAAACAAGATAATGATGGTTCATGGCCTATTCCAACTATGAAAAGGAGCGCTTTTGAGGAAATACGCGGATATGATATGATCCCTTTACAAGTCGCAATTCCTCTAGAAGGGTTAGCAGCATGCGGATATTCAACGGATAATAGAGCTGAGAAGGCTTATAATTGGTTAATGAAGCAACGACTTGATGATGGAGCATGGTCTACCGGAACGGCTTCAGGTGTTTATGGAAAGGTTGCTGGTTATCGCCGCATACCTCATTCAAGATGGGGTTGCAGATCATCCACTATCGCAGTATTAAACTGTTTATCTTATCATCCAAAGAGAAGAAATAGCATGGAGGCTAGAAGAGCACTTGATTTAATCTTAGGGTGTGAAACGAAGCAAAAGAATTTATTGGGGTTCATGATTTCTCGTCTTATTGGATTAGAAGAATCAAGAGGTTGGAGAACTTATTATCCTAAAATGGATACTGCTCATATTTTAACACTCTGCTGGAAAATAGGTGCTTCTATTACTGATGAAAGAATTTCAGAATTGATTGATTTTATTAAAAGCGAAC
>JBHLRJ010000089.1:0-17350 GCA_048882645.1 Candidatus Thorarchaeota archaeon | reverse complement strand
TATCTATCAGAATTTACCTTGGTGGAGACCAATTTGGACTTTAGATGGATTAATTTTATTGAAAAAATCGGATAATATTGAATTCTAATAATAAAACTCATTTTACTCTAGCATAAATATCTTTACTTCTATCAAATTCTTTTAGAATTCTTCTTCCTTCTTTATTATTTAAAGAAAGGTTAATTTCGCTCTTTCTACTTAATGATCCAGTAAAGATTTCTTCCCGGTCAGCAAAAACAATTATATTTTGACTTGCATATTCTGGAGCTGCTTTTAAAGTAATTCGGTCTTTATTTGTTACAATTTCAATATTAATTCTCTCCTTTTTCGATTTACTACGTTTATAAGAAGATACATTAGTATATTGGTCGAGTTTAAATTTTGACTTTCTAGTTTTTATTGGATTTATTACAATATCTTGACCAAATGAATAAATTTCAAATTCTAATTGTCGTGTCCTATAGTCTCGAACTTCCACTACAGGTCTAGCTAAATCTTTATCTCTTAACCCTGATGGGACCTTAACCGTCATCTTAATAACTAAAACACCCGAGATATCACCTCCTTCAATAAAAATTATGGTGTCAATAATTGAAGGGAGCATCCCTAACTCGATCCGTCCGATAAATCTCTGGATTGCATCAATCGCAGAAGAAGAATGAACTACTCCCACCATTCCTACTCCAGATAACCGAAAATCAGCATATACTTCAAAATCTTTAGTGGTTCTTACTTCATCGAAAATTGTAAAGTCTGGTCTAACTAGTAATAAAATATCGGCAGAATTTTCAAGATTTCCTTCCAATTTAGTATATTGAGTAATTTCGGGTCTAACTTGCAAATCTCTGACGCTTTCTAATGTTTTAACGACTTTATTTTTACTTAAATAATAATTTGCCAATGCAGCACAAAAAGTACTCTTACCAGCACCGGGAGATCCACATACTAATATTCCCTCTGCTTTTTCCAATCGTCTATGTAATTTAGTATCTATTGAATAATCTGATAATTGCAAATTTACTAATGGTCTAACCGCAGTAATCTCAACATCATTGGAAAATGGTGGTCTTGTAATAACAATTCTAAATTCTCGTAATTGGGCGACAACAGCACCCATCTTCTCAATTTCAATGAAAGAATGATCGTCTTCTCTTACATTCTCAATAATTTCTAAGGCAATGTCCTCAATTAACTCAGGACTAATAGGATCACCATGGATCTTTTCTAAGAGCCAATTCCCTGGTGATCCTCTCTTAGCATAAGGGGGTAAGTTCTTTTTAAGATGAACACTCATAGTTTTATCATCAAAATAGCCTAATAGTTTAAGAGAAAGTTGTTCTTTAGGCTTATAGATTCCCCTTTCTTTGACAAAGAACACTTCTAAACCTTCGAAAATTCCTACATCACCTTGAATTCGATCAGCTGTTATTAATACAGCATTATTTTCTAAGGTGGTTTCTCTTATTAAAGCATCGAGTTCTCCTCCCGGAGCCATTTTTATTTCTTCCCTAGTAGGACGTTTTCCTACTATTTTTAACTCTATTTTCTTTTCAATATTTAATTCTCGCAACTTTTTTAACACATTTAACCCAAAAAATCCAATTTCTTTATGGATATTTGTTCGATATTCAATTTCAGCAATAACGATATTTGGTATTAATATTTCAGGGTATTCTCCTAATTCTCCATCTTCAATGAGATCAATAATTATTCCACTAAAAATAACAGATGTATCACATACAAACCTATCTGTCATTGCTCAATTCCCCCTTATCTTCTTTATTTAATATTTGAAATTTCTTTACACTATAATAAATTGGCTTACTTAGTCTATCTACTGTAGCGATAATTAAATCTTTACGTGAACTCATAGCAACTCTGGACATTTTATCTAAATCTCTTAATTCAATAGGATCTCCCTCAAAAACAGGAAAAATTAAAAATTTCGCAGAATCTTTTTCAAAGTCTGCCCCTCTCTTAAAAACACGAAATTCTATCCCATCTCCATAACCTGCACGCACGAGATAACCTCTCTTACGCAAGTCCATATAAATTATATATTTATGCCATAATCGTTCATCAAATTGGGTAAAATAGGTAATTAAGCCTTCAAAATCGTATAATGGATTGTTTTTATCATTATTTTCCCATAATAATATTCTATTCCTTTCAGATAGCAGTAAAACTTCTATAGGGTCAAGGACTAAAGTTTCTTGTCCATCAGCGTTTTGTTTTAAAGTTCCTATGTATGATGTTTGATAAAATTCTTCAATCCCTCTGCTTTCAGTAATAATAACTTTGTCGTTCTTAATTACTCCCTCTATTTGAATCTTTTCTGTTTTCTCAGTTGACTCTTCCGTCATATAATACTAAAGAAGAATTTTCAATAATTAATGAATTTATCTCTTCTCTCATTAATAACATCATAGGAAATTTTAAAAAGAATTCAGAAAAGTAATTATCGAAATAACTATTATCATAATTAAAAGCACACTCATAGCTTTATTTTAGTTTTATTATGAAAGAATTAAAGAATCGAATATTCAACAAGTTAAAGAACGCTTCGAAAATCGTCTTTATGGGTATCGGAGAAGAGAAATTGGCTGATGATGCAGTAGGGATTTACATTATTAGTGAATTATTAGAATGTTCAAATGAGAGAGTCTTGTTCATTAATGGAGGTATTGATCCTATGAATAGAATTGAAGAGATCGTCCGATTTAAGGCTTCTCACCTTGTGATTTTAGATACTTGTACTTTGAATAAACCATCCGGAACTATTGCCCTAATCGAACGTCAGAATATCCATGAGTATGTGCCAATTTCATCTCACACTATTCCAATTCATATTGTAATTGATCTAATTATTGAAAAATTACCAGATTTAAATGTATTCATGATTGGATTTATTCCAGAAAGTCTTAAGGGATTTAATCATCTAAGTTTATATAAAGAAAATGAAATAACATTAGAAGAAAGAAGTGAAAATGAAGATTTACCTTTTTTTAATTTCAACCTTACAGATACTATTCAAAAAGCAGCTAATCAAATTATTAAAATTATAAAAGAAATCATCCAACAGTTATAAAGTATCACCCTTTCTTCTCTAAAAGCTTCAAGATGTTGTTAGCAATGAAGCTTATTCTGATATGTTTTAAAATGTAATACTTTTGATAATGGGTTTTCATGTAAAAGTTTTATAAATTAATTTTTGATAAAATTAACTTATTAGTTTTATAAATAAATAACTGATTGATCAAAAGTGATTCATAGTGGTAATCGAAACAAACATTACAAAAATGCTAGGCATTAAACATCCAATATTAAGTGCCCCTATGGGCCCTTTTTATACTACAAAATTAACAGTTGCCGTATCAGAAGCAGGAGGATTAGGAGTTTTAAGTCATGTCACAATACATGGTACCGTAACTTTAGATGAAATGAAAAAAAGTATGGAATACGTTGTTGAACATACTGATAAACCATTTGGATTTAACATACGAACAGCTAGACTTCAACCAGATGCTATAAAACTTTGTAGGCAACTTCCGAAATTTATTTTGGAAAATCCTAAAATTAAGGAACAGTGTGTATTTTTAATTACAAGTGCAGGATCTCCAAGATTGATGTATAACAAGCATTTCGAGAAACTGAAAGAGAGTGGTTCCAATCTTAAACATTTCCATGTAGCACCCTCCTTATATCTCGCCGAAAAATTGATTAATAGTGGTGTTGATGGACTAGTTATTACTGGTGCTGAAGGTGGAGGTCATCAATCCTATGAAAATATAAGCACACTAGTTCTTTTACAACAAATAAGAAAGAATTTGCCAGAAGTTCCTATAATCGCTTCAGGAGGGTATGCTACTGGTGAAGGATTAGCTTCTGCTTTATCAATGGGAGTAGGCGCTATTGCTATGGGCTCTAGATTTATTTCATCTAAAGAATGTGAATTTCATGATAATTATAAAAAAATCGTTATTGAATCAAAAGCATCTGATACTGAGATTAAGACTGGGATTTTTGGGCCTGCAAGAGTGTGGAAAAATAAATTAGCTGAGACTCATCAACTCGTTGCAAGTAAAGAAGAAAAACAAGCTAATGAGACTTCTATGTCAAAAGTAGAAAGAGAATTAGCAGAATTGGAAAAAACTTATGAGGGTAATCTTGAGGAGGGTATTGCTTACCTTGGGCAAAGTGTTGAACTTATTGATCGAATAGAGAGTGTTTCAGATATAATAAATACAATAGTTGATGATGCTGAAAAATGCTTAACGAATGCCTTTAATTCAATAAGGAGAATGCCTGTTGAAACCATAGTAGTAGAGTAAAGAAATTATTCTACCGCTTAATTCTTAGTAAATTAAATTAACCTAATATTTTTTAATTTCTAATTTTCCTTATCTTTTATCTATCAAATTTTCTTTGAATCATTTGGTTGGTAAAATACGCTTTTTTTCTAATTAAATGAATAATAATATGCATTTATATACATGGTTTGTGTAATTATTGCTAAGAGCTAAATTATCACGAACCTATAAAACTCTTAATTTCTCGATCAAGATGATCCAAGAGTTAATGATTATTGATGATGCTGGAATAGCATTATTTTATCATAATTTCATAAGTAATAATCAAATAGATGACCAACAATCGCTTGCAGGATACTTTGATATTATCTGCCGATTTACGCGAAGTAATTTCAAAGAAAGTTTAAGAATGCTAACTTTAGATAGTTATATTTTCTTTTTCTATACGCATAGGTCGAATTACTATTTGGTTTTTAAATGTATAAATAAAGAAATTGATCCGGTATTATTAGAAGAGATCGCAGAATGTATAATCGATAACTTTCTTACAAGATATCATAACATTTTAAAAGACTTCAATGGAGAGATCTCACTTTTTAAATCCTTTTCAGAAAGTGTTGAGCATATTGTCTCGACAAAATTAGAGGATGGTATCTCAATTGACCATTAAAATGTGAACCAGTTTCTCTTTTATATCAAAAAAAAGAATAAAAAGGTGAGAGAAAAATAAGCCGGCTTTTTTCTCTTTATAACCCCATGCTAACTTTTTTCTTTATTAACAGATATATTAAATCCCACCCGCCTGGGTGGCCATGACTGTGATTACGTCTTTCTTTGGATGGATCCCAATTTTAGCAAATTTTAGTTGATCTGGTAATACTTTGCCTTTAAAAATAAATTGGATTGCTAAGATCGGGTTCAACTTATATTCCCTTTGTACAGTTTTTTTAATATCTGCTATTGAATTATTAGGATCAAGTTCAATTAATTTAATAGCTTGATCAGGGGGTACTCCTGTGAGTCTAAACCTATATTGTGTCATTTTAAATCAATCTTTTTTGAATAATTATGTTGAATAGTTTCTTAAAAAGATATTAGGCGTTTTTCTACTTAAGGTCTTTGGTCTTTTATAGTATACTATGGTTTACTCCAATAGTTTTGATAATTAGATATCAAAAAAGTAATTTCGTTAAAAATTTTATAATTAAAAATGCCTTGATAATGGCTTTGAAGAATTAGGATCTAATAGTAAAAACATAAAAATATACTAATTTTAGTAACAAAAGTATTTTATGATATTTTTAGTCTAAGTCTAATAAAAAAGTATACTTTTTTATATAAAAGTTAATATTATATTATTATGGAAAGTTGGAATATTTCAAAAAAATTGAAGAATGAGTTATTATCGAAATCAAGTAATATTGAAGATAATAGCCGGAGAATACTATTTATTCTTAGAAACTTAGGGCCTCAAAGATTTACAACTTTGATTAAATATTCAAATTTAAGCAGATCCACTGTTTCTAAATACTTAAATATGCATAAAAAGAATAAAAATGTGGAGCAAAGGATATTTACAGACAAACAGACAAAAAAACAATATCGAGGGTATGTAATAACTGAAAAAGGAATAGAAAAGCTCGGTGAAGAACCATTGAAATTGAAAGATGAATTATTTTTAGTCTCTGAGTTAAAAGAAAATGTTAGAAAGTTAGAAAATTTAATAAATTTCTACAAAGAAATAAATGTTGAAGATCCATTTATTATTCATATTGTACGTATTATTTCAAAAATAGGCGATAACTTTTTTGAGTTACAACAAGACAGAGATCTCTATTTATCACTTTTTTACATATTCTATAATTCAATATTAGGCCAGGGTGCTTTTGCACGTAAATATTGGCATTTTGATGAATCTAGCTCTGAAAAATTTGTTGGTTATAAATTAAGCATAGATCAATTTTGTGAGGTTTATAAAGTTTCAAGAGAAGCAATCAATTATTTAGCCAGGTCTAAATTAATTAAGTACAACTTCGGTTTTTATTTAATTAAGCGTAATGATAATGATTTTTTCTTTCATGAAGAAGATTTAGTTGGTACCACAACGCTACGCCTTATAAAAGACAAATTAATGGATGAGATAATCAATCTTCAAGAGGGCATATACGAAATAATTTATGATTTGGATATTATGGCTGAAGAAATAACTGATCAATTGAAGGAAATGGGTTTAATATGGGATGCTATTCAAGCACAATTTCAGTTATTAGTTCTAAATCTAATTATTAAGAACGCAATAGAAATGGGATTCTTAGATATCGAAAGAGAAAAATTAATGGAAGGCATTGCACAATCGAAAAAACTATTAATGTCTGAAGAGGGTAAAAGGCTAAAGAAATCTATTTTTAATGTTTCTAACCTTGAATTAAATTTAAACATTCTTACTTTAACATCAAATCAAGAATCTTGAGTACTGTTGTGTTTTAAAAGGATTGTGATTTTAATTAATTACAATTTTATTTTCACAAAAATCCTCCCTGATTTGAGAAATGCTTGAGATTCAAATAATTGGGTTGTTCAGTATTTTATTGGTTGTTTTTTTCTTGGCAGTAAGACAACAAAGTAAAACTAAAGAATTTAAGGTTAATCAATATCTCAAATTAAAACTCGAGGGGGGAAGAACTAATATATACGTAAATAATCGACGATTTATTCAGTGTATGTATCTTTTATTAAATATACCTGTTGAAAAAATTGAGGATTATGATGAGATTGAATCTATTGATGAAGCTGCAGCAAAACTTGATCGATCCATGGAAAGAAATCATAGTAAAGTCTCACCAGATACAGAATTTTGGGGTCACTGTTCTAATGTACAAGCTTGGGCTGACAATGATTATGACACAAGAATCCTTCACCGAAATTTGGCGTTCCCTTTATTGAAAGCTCTTGCTGATGCAGGAGATCCAATCGCTAGATGTAAATTTAAAGAGGAAATTGCTTTAAGGTATACAACAGGGCACCCTACAGTTATAAGATTTTTAACTCAAAACGGCTACTTACATTATTTAACTGAAGATGAGTTTGAAAGTATGTTAATCGATCTGGATTTCCCGAGTATAGACGAATACACTCGAAAAATCCTCCCTTTCTTGGATAATATTGAAAATCTTGAAACTGTTAAGCAGATAAAACAATTCACGAAAAACTTTGTTAATCAGTTTCGATTTAAATATAAATATCTAATCTTGTTGAAGGTGGTTGAAAAGATCCCCATTGAATCAAGGCAAAAATTTGTTGAAATTATTTATAGCAAATATAAAAGCAACAGAAGCTTTCCAACGCTCAAATTTTTGAATAAAGCTCAGATTAACTTTAATAATTTGGATTTTAAGATAATTAAATATAATGAGAAGTTAATTGGAATTGTCTTAGATTCTAAAGTTAACCTAAAGAATAAAATGATTCAAAATATAGAAAATATTAAAGGATTAGATGAGAATTCAGAGTATATTCAAGAAATAGATTTGAGCAATAATCAGATATCAGAGATAAAAGGGTTGAATAATCTCAAACAACTAAAGAAATTATATTTAAAAAATAATTATATTAAAACAATTGACAATCTAGAGGGACTAGACAATTTAGAATTATTGGACTTGTCAGGAAATATAAATATCGAAGTTATCCCTGATTTTTTAAGCAACTTACCAAATCTTAAGACTATTAAATTAACTGGATGCAGAATTACCGAATTTTCGAAGGATGTGGAAGATTTTTTTTGGATGGGACAAAACTTTAGAGCATTTACAAAATATTCTGATAAAGATATTAAATTATATGAAAGAAGTCATACTTCTAAAGCAGGTATTAACGGAAGACTTTACAAAAATTTTGTGAAATGGTTATTTCGGTTAAAAGCGCTTATGATGGAGTTTAAATTTAATCATAAAGATATCTCAGAATTTGAAAAGAAAACTAGTTTGAACGCACTATATTCAGGAAGGATTACAACTTCTTTTAAAAAGTACCTTGAGGATCGCAATCAAATGAGAATTACATCCTTTTTTTAATTAAGAGTAATCTAACATTTTTTCAATTGGCTCTAACGCTCGTTTCGCTATATTCGCGGGAACCTTTACCTCAAAAGTCTTGTCATCCAAGTTTTCTAAGAGATATTTAATGAGGTCCAGATTATGTTTTTTCATATTATAACACACCAGTTTATCTTTAGCTAGATAAAATTTATTATCTGGAAAGTCTTGAACCATTCTTTCTAAGAGACCAACTTCTGTTCCTATAATAAAATCCTTTACCTGGGAAGCATTTTCTTTAACATAATTATACATTTTTGCTGTAGATCCTACAAAATCCGAAATGTCTCTCACTTCTCTAACACATTCGGGATGAACTAAAAGTTTCGCATTAGGATGCTCCTTCCTTATATCCCGTATATGCTCTGGTTTAATCTGTGAATGAACATAACAATGCCCAGATTCTGGCATTTTAGTACATCTTATTCCTGTCATCTGTTCAGTATAATCAGCTAAGTTTGCATCTGGCCCAAATAATACTGAATTTACATTGAACTCTTTACTTATCCCTTGCGTTATTTTTATAGCATTTGAAGAAGTACAACAAATATCTGATTCAGCCTTAACTGCTGCGGTTGAATTAACGTATATTACCGCAGGTAATCCTGGATATTCTTCTTTAAAATTCTTTACCATTTCTGGAGTAAGGAAGGCTGCCATCGGACAACACGATTCATAATTTGGAATTAAAATATGTTTATCCTGATTTAATATTGATGCTGTCTCTGCCATAAAATCTACACCAGCAAATATAATATAATCTGTGTTTGCTTCTTCCTTAGCTGTTCGAGACAATCCAAGAGAATCTCCTATATAATCAGCGATATTTTGAATTTCAATTGGTTGATAATAATGAGCTAAAATAATTACATTATTTTGCTTTTTTAAGCTTATAATCTCTTCTTGTTGTTGTTTTACAGTCATGTTTACAATTTATTATTCCAAATCATTTAGAAGGATTATATTAATAAATACTTTAAGCAAAAATAAGTTCTATGGTTATGAAAATTAAAAAAATTCCATATGATAGGATTTCTTAACCTAACCCAATCTTATTATTTAAATCTAAATTATTCAACTTCAAAAAATCAAGGTGAATAAGATACCATTAATAATGCCCAGTCCAGAAACAAAAAAGGAACCCCAAATTCATGATTCTGTTTATATAGCTCCAAACGCAGTAATTATTGGTGACGTGACCATCGGAGAAAATTCAAATATTTGGTTTGGAACAGTTTTAAGAGGAGATTGGGGTGCGATTAAAATTGGTAAAAATACTAGTATTCAAGAAAATGTTACTATTCATATTGAAGCAGGCAGTTCAGTTGAAATAGGAGATAATTGTATTATAGGTCATCATGCAATTTTCTGAAGATTTCCTTCAAAATGTAGAATGATTCATGGACCTTGTACAATTGAAAACGGATGTGTTGTTGGGATCGCTTCAAATGTACTCCATAGGTCAAGGCTAGGTGAAGGATCAGTCCTAGCGGCGGGGGCTGTACTTTTAAATAAAGAAATTCCGCCGAGAAGCTTAGCGGTAGGGATTCCGGCATCAATTAAAAAAGAGGGAATTTATAAGGGGATACTTGAAGGTGCTAAAACTTCAAAGATATATGCTGCAAAGGGACAAAAATTTAAGCGATTTCTTGAAGAACAGTAAATAAAAACAACAATCTAATTTTATCTTTCCTTTTTTATTTTTTCGAGCAAATGCAATTCTCATTTTTGACAATCTCTATTGTATTAAATCGTAAATCTATAAGATTAACCATCAAGACTTTATTTTCTAAATTGGGTAACCCTAAAACTGTTTTAATGACTTCTAAAGCTTCTAATGTCCCTAAAATGCCTGGTGTCACACCAATTACTGGCAAAGGATCTTCATTTATAGGTGATTTAATAGGATCAGAAAAAATGCATTGATAACAAGCAGTTTTCATTGGATCGATTGTCATTATCTGACCATAAAAATCTTTTATTCCTGCTATTACGCATTTAATATTATTCTTTACAGCCACCTTATTAACTAAAAATTTTGTTTTAAAATTATCACTGCAGTCAACAATGAAATCATATTGGATTTCCTGTAAATATTTCTCTATTGAATTTTCATCTAAATAATCTTTATACGCATTAATTTGCACATCTGAATTAAGATTTGATAAAACAATTTTTGTTGATTTAGCTTTGTCCTCTCCAATCTGAGTTTCATTATAGAGAATCTGTCTTTGTAGATTCGACATTTCTAAAACGTCATTATCAATAATGGTGAGTTCTTTAATTCCTACTGCGGTAAGATATAAAGCAAATGGAGAACCTAAACCTCCGGCTCCCACTTGCAAAACACTTATTTTAGAAATTTTTTCTTGTCCCTCCTCTCCAATTACTGGAGAGATTATCTGCCTTGAATATCTTTCTTTTTGCTTTTCAGTTAATATATATATCACCTATTAATTATTTTATTTACGTTTTTAATAGTTTCTTCAATTTCAATAAAAGTTAGTCCTAAATTGGTATTTAACTCTAATAAAGACACCAAAATTATCTGTTTATTTACATCTACAATAATAAGTTGAAACTCATTAAATTCTACTGTCAAACTATTAATATGATTACTATCTAAAGTTAATGTTGCTGTTTCAATAGCACCAAACATAGTAGCTGCCATAGCACAAAATTTCCTGTCATCGATATCTCTTGGTAACCTTGAAGCAACCAATAAGCCATTACGGTTAACAAGAGCGGCACCAATAATATCACTGGTGTTTTCTAATTTCTCTAATTCTTTATGAAGACTTATTTCTTTTAAATTGTCCATTCTTGGTCAAAGGGTTCTAAATTCAAATAAGATCTCAATTATAATAAGAAATCTAACTATGATTTTAAATAATTTGTATTGGCAAAGAACTAAAAGAATGAGAATATCAAAATATTTGTGAAATTTAAGCAATAGCTTTTTTTTTGTTGCGATAGAATGATTTTTGACCATTAAAAGGGCGAACTCTATTTCTCCAGGCAGGTTGTCTAAGTTTTGCTGTTTTCCCAAAACCACAATAAGCACAATACTTTTTTCTACGATGGTATGAATGCCTACCACACCTACGGCAAGTTTTATGAGTGGCAGCTTTATTTTTTTTACCTTTACTTGGTGTTCCTTTTCCCATATTTCCTAGACCTCTTCACTTTCTTCTCGATGCATCAATTCATCTTCTGATTCTTCAGTAAATATTAATTTTTCACGATCCTGCCCGATGAAGATCACTGAAGCCCCTCTAATCATCACAGTTCCAAGATCTTTACTCCTTTTTCCTCCACGACCAAAATAAATCTCCTTAGCGTCTTTAACAATGAGATTCATGTAATTATCAAATTTTACAAGTTTTCCAGTTAAATAGGTGTTCCATATCTTTAATTTTATATTCACGGAATCTTTGAGAATCGCTTTACTCAATGTGCGTGAAACAGTGTGTTGCGACATATGAATGAAATCTCTCGAAAATTATATTATGTTATGTTCTTAATTACGGAATCAAATAAATATTTTTTTAAATATTTAAGAATTTAAAAAAACAATTACTAGATAAGGGATATATATGAAAAAAATCGCATACTTTGATGCATGTGTTGAGACTCCAGAAGAGATAATTCTTGCTGCTGATATGATCCCGGTGAGACTTTTTGGAAACCCCACAATTGGAATTGATAAAGCCAATGAACATATACCTCCTACACATTGTGTTTGGGCAAGAAATATTCTTGAGCAAGCAATTAATGGATTAGACGAAGATATTAAAGGAGTAATAGCAACACACGGATGTGATTGTACTAATCGAGAATTTGATATTTGGTTAGAGTGTGTGAATCTGGAATTCCTATTCTTTTTGAATTCTCCATTAAAGAGAAATGAAAGCGCTCTTAATTTTTTTATAAACGACATTAAAGAGCTTATTATCCAAATTGAAGAAAAATTTAACATCAATATAACATCTGAAAAAATTACAAAAGCAATAGTAAAAATGAATAAAATCAGGACTCTCTTAAGAGAGTTATCAAAATTTCGAGCAGATATGAAATTGAAAGGTTCTGAGTTTCATGCATTAATTAAGGAAGTCCAGCAATCAGATAAAGATTCAATGATTGGGAAACTTGAATCAAAGTTGGTAGAAATTAAAGAAAGGAATAGGTTTCAAGAAAGTAAGCTTAAAAAAGTATTATTAACTGGATCGGTGATAGATGATACAGAATTTATTAAATTCCTAGAAGATATTGGATTTCAAATCGTAATAGATGATCTTTGTATTGGTACAAAATATTTCTGGAATACTGTAAATGAAAATGGAGACCCAATACAGGCATTAGCTAATTATCATTTAAATAAGCCTCTCTATGCTACCAAATTTCCATCCTATAAGCGATTTAGCATTGTGAAAGGTTTAGCGCAAAATTATAATGTGGATGGCATTATTAACGTAGCTCAGAAATTTTGTGAACCTGTTCTTTATGATCATCCATATTTTAATAAAAATTTTAAAGAGCTAGAAATTCCATACCTTTTCATAGAGATGGAATATAACAGAGAATCATATAAACAACTAATAACCAGATTTGAAGCATTTAGAGAAATAATTTAAAGGTGAGTTAAGGAATGTCAAAAGTAAAGAAAACTGGTAAGATGTTAAATGCAACCAATAAATTGAAGAATGAAATGGGTAGACACTTTTTAGCTATTGAGCAAGCATATAGAGAAGGAAAACCAACTGCTTGGGCAACTGCTGGAACTCCTGTTGAACTTTTGTACTCAATGGATGTTCAACCAATGCTACCTGAAAATTCAGCTACAGTGTCAGCTGCCTTAAAAAAATCTCAGAACTTTATTGAACTTGCTGAAACTCAAGGGTATTCTTATGATTTATGTTCATATTTCAAGACAAATGTAGGTGCTGTTCTAAGCAATGCTGAAATGAGTGAAGGGGGTACGAGAAAACCAACATTTATGCTTTCAAGTGATGTTATATGTGATACACATGTTAATTGGTTTCAAGTGCAATCAGAGAGAATGGGGGGTGTACCCCATTTTACAATTGATATCCCTCATGTGGTTAGTAATACTAATAATAGACAACGAGAATATTTCAAATCTTATATTAAAGAACAGCTCTGGGAGTTATTGGATTTTATAACCGAAATCACAGAACACGAATACAATAAGGAGAAGGCAAGAGAGGTCGCTCAAAATTCATATGAAATGGGAAAAATATGGCAGAATATTTTCGAGTTGAGAAAGAATATTCCATGCCCTGTGTCAACCAGAGATACTTTTGGCGGTCTTTTCCCCTTATTTACTATGCCAGGATTACGTTCACCAATAAAATTGTATAAAAAAATGTATTGGGAAGCTAAAGAGCGTGTTGATAATGGTATTGGCGCATTAGAAAAAGAAGAATTTAGACTCGCTTTCCTTGGTATTCCTTATTGGTACAACTTGAAATTCTTTTCAAATTTAGAACGATGGAATGCAATTATTTGCTATGAAACTTATGTATATGCATTTAGTAAATACACAAATCCCGATATTACAAAAGATATGGTGATAAATAACCCTGTGGAATCTATGGCAGAATTAATGCTCCAATTCTGGTACATATATGATCTTCAAAGAAGATTCAATGAACTAAAAACAATGGTAAAAGATTGGAAAATTGATGGAGTTCTTATGCATAGTAACCTCTCATGTCGACCAAATTCATGCAATATGTATGATCTAAAACGTAAATTAATGGATGAAGCTGATATACCTTCTTTAATTATTACAAGTGATATGAATGATCCTAGAAAAATGAATGAAACACAAGCTCTGAATCAAATTGAAAGCTTTATTGAGTTGCTTAAAAAGAGAAAGAAAAGTTAATATCTGAAAAATATCTTAATGAAAACTATTCTCACGGTAAAAAACGCCTATTTGGGAGGATAATAAAAGTTTAAACGATAATCAGTTTGCTATTTTTATTTGAGTGTTCGGTGTAAGGATTAAGTAATGATCACCAAGGCGCCCAATAGATCCTCCATTTTCTCGTAAAAAGACTTTTAAATCTTCAAAGCATCTTTTAAGCTCAGAAACTTCAACATTTTCTAAGACATCTTTTGCATTGATGAGTAATATTTTTCGTCCTAATAACAATTTCTTTATATCTTCTACTTGGTTAAGTGATGAAAAATTGTACTTTCTTATAATAAAATTATGCAACAAGGAAGAATATTCTTTTGAAAAACCCATTGTCTCTTGTGGTGATCCTAGAAGCTCTTCATCCTCCTTTTTTCCCCATAATTTACCCATCTTTCAAATTTCCTCATTATGAAATTAGAATTTAAACTTTTTAATGCTCATTATAATAATGGCTCCAAATCATTTTAAATAGAAGGATTATGGTGATAAATATATATATACTATATGGATATTATATCAAGAATATACAAAATAAGGTTTTAATTGTCAATTAAAAACACTTAAAATTTAGCCTTATTTAGTTTATCATAATAAAACTTTAAATTAATGAATACACCAATGATTTAAATATGGAACTAAAGAAGAATGAATTTGTAGAATTCATAAAGGCGAGAAAAAGCATAAGGAGCTTTATCTACCAAAAGATTGACAAAGAAACAATACTAAATATAATAGAATGCGGACGGTGGGCACCTTCTGGACACAATACTCAGCCATGGCAAGTCTGTATAGTTATTCATCCTACAGTTAAAAGAATGCTTTCTGAGCTAACTAAATATGGGGGAATTATTGAAGATGCATACGTTAATTTGGTAATCTTCTTAAACCTTGAACGGGGACATGATAGAACAAAAGACATCCAAGCCATTGGTGCTTTTATACAAAATATTCTTTTAGGTGTTCACGCTCAAGAGGGACTTGGCGCTGTTTGGATCGGTGAAATACTAAAACGAAAAAATGATGTTAATGAGATCTTTAAATTTCCCTCAGAAAAGTTTGAATTGATGGGAATTGTTGCAATAGGTTTAATTGATAAGGCTCGAGAAGCTGTACAGAAAAAAGAAAGGGAGAGGCGTTCTATTGAAGAATTTATTGATTGGTATTAATTATTTTTAAAATTTAAGAGTTTTTTTCTGATCTTTTTTTTAATTCTTGTTCTCGTACTTTTAAAATTGAGGAAATGCGATCTACATCCTTATTTATCCATTTCAAAGCAAACAACCATAGGAGTCCACCAATGATACCCAAAGTAACTATGATAAATGCTGTAATTTGATAATTTTTGATTAAAAAATAGTAATACACTCCCCGCTTTAATAGGACCTGTACCACTGCCTATAGATTCCAAAAACTGGTTTGCAGAACTTATTTTCCCTTGAGCTTCAAGTAAATTAATTTCTTGCAAAATAGGAGGCTGGTTTATGTTATACAATCCAAGAACAGATCGTACAAAAAATGCTATCAATCCTAAAATCCAAAAAGCGGGAAGTGAAACCACTATCCATTCAAGTTAGCCAAAAATGTATAAAATTGGACACAATTGGTCCGATCCAATAATAGAATTTAACCCAATAGATATAAGTAACTCCAAGGAACAATAAAGCGTATAAAAACCCAAACACAAAACCGAAAATAACATCTATTGGAAAATGTACTCCTAAAATTACTCGTGAAACAGCAATTATTATATCTAACACAACAAAAATAACAAGTGTTATCCAACTTTGAAAATAGAATGCAAAGATTGTTCCAAAAAATAAGAAAAATGCAACATGTCCACTTGGGAATGATTGATGTTCAGATTCTCGCATTATATATGGAATTCTTATAAAATCATCATGTTTCCTTACACCATCTGCCTTTAACTTAATATAAGGTCGGTGTCTTCTAATTAATTTATAACGAATAATAATTTGTATAATAATGGATTGTTCAAATCCACTGGTGAATAGCACTAAGAGATAATAGTCTTTTGTTATATAACCATAAATAAACCAAATTAACCATATTAACCCCCAAAAGTAAAGTGAACCGAGAAAACTAATTACGATTGCAAATTTTTTTGTTTTTCTACTGAATCCACTTTTATATATATTGAGAAATGCCCTATGATCCCAATCTTCTATTCTTTCGAGATATTCCGATAGCGACGACATTATATTAACTTACTGAGGATTTGAGTTAATGGGTAAATATTGCTATATATAATTTTTCCTACTTATAATCATATTGATTGATTCTATTGATAAGAGTATAATTAGTATGACTTTTGAAAATCCTCATCTAAAAAGTGGTTGGAATCTTAAAAATATGTAATATGATTAAAATAATCAATATTTTTAATAGGATTTTAATATAATAATATTTCATGATATAAAAAATATAATTCAAATGTCTTATAAACAATAAAATAATTAAAGTGTTAAGAAAATGAACAATAATTCTGTTTTTTCTGAAGAGAGTATAAGGAAAATAGCAGAGCAAAAAGTAAGTTATAGATTTACTGTTAAGATTCATATTGCTATCTTTTTTGTTGTTAATTCTCTCCTTGTTCTCACAAACTTTCTTTTTTCGCCTGATATTTATTGGTTTTTATTTCCTTTATTTTCGTGGTTAGTAGGATTGAGTCTACATATTATAGCATATATATTATATGCAAGAGGAGTCTATCCCAATGCTAAGCGAGGTGTTATCTATCACACGATATCTTATCTCTCTGTTACGATTTTTCTTTTTATAATAAACTATTTTACTCTTCCAAATTTTTACTGGGTGATTGTTCCTGCTATCTTCTGGGGAGCCGCTGTTATGTTTCATATAATTATCTATCTTCAGTATTTCAGAAAAGGAATTGAGAGAAGTGGGAAACATAAGTCTAGAAAAGAACGAGCAATTGAAAAAGAACTAGAAAAAATGAAAAAAAAAGAAACAAATAATTA
>JBHLRJ010000088.1:0-17394 GCA_048882645.1 Candidatus Thorarchaeota archaeon | reverse complement strand
TGGAGTCCTTAAATAGGAAAAAAATAAGAGAATTGGTGGATGAAACAGCTAAACGAATAAAGGAAGTAAATTTAAAGCAAAAAAATAATAAATAATTGTAGTTTGCTCCTAAAAATGAACGGAAAAGTATCAAGAAAAATATCAGACCATAGAATATAATAGAGATAAGATTGAAAAACGCGATTATTTGGGATATCCATTTAATATTTATACAATCAACACAAATTCTAAAATAAGAGTTATAAATCTCTCTCGCATAATTTAAGAATAGAGACAGTGCTGCTAAAAAGGAAATATGTTTTTGTGTTATGTCTAAATTATGCCATAGTATTTTCAAAACTTAACACTACTTTCTTTCGATAAATCAAATGAAATAAAAATGCCCTTTTCTAAAAAATCAAATATGATCATAATGATCATATTTAAATAGTATAATATTTAGATTTACATAAAATGATATTATTGAATTTAGAAAAAGTGAGGAAAACTTGAATTTATCAGATACTCAAAAAAAGATTCAAGCGACCGCTCGGGACCTTGCATTGAAAGAGATCACCCCTCAAGCCACTTGGGTAGATAAGGAACGCTCATTTCCATTGGATGGACTCAATAAACTTGGAGCTGCTGGTTTATTTGGATTAACGATCCCTAAAGCGCTTGGTGGTGGAGGAGCTGATAGCGTATCCTTTGTGTTGGCGATCGAGGCTATCGCAAGAGGTTGTGCTTCAACAGCCCTGGTCTTTTTGACACACAGCTTGGTAACTAGGACGCTTGCCGTGACCGGCACCGATGAACAGAAGCGGAGACTTCTACCCGCGATGATCGCTGGAGAGAAGTTAGGAGCGCTCGCTTTAACAGAGGCAGCTTCAGGTTCTAACTCTTTAGCCCTTGCAACCAAAGCCGTTGCCGATGGAGACAGTTTCATTGTAAATGGGACGAAGACTTTAATAACGGGAGCTGAACAGGCACAGGTTTACATTGTCGTACTCCGTACCGATGGAGCGAAGACACCCCTTGACCTATCTGCTATTATCATCGAGAAGGGTACTTCCGGCTTCTCTTTTGGCAAGAAGTCAGATTTTATGGGGTTATGTGGCGCCTCCAATGGGGATTTGGTATTCGAAAACTGCCGGGTGCCCAAGACGAATCTTTTGGGACCTGAGAACGGTTATATGAGTGTCGGTCCGGCATATGCTAGCCATGCTATGCTGGGCATGGCGGCCATATCTCAAGGGATTGCCCAGGCTGCCGTCGATGCTGCAACCGAATATGCCAAGACAAGGCAAAATGGCGAAAAGCCCATTTCCAGTTATCAGAGTATTCAGTTTATGATAGCAGAGATTACAACGGCACTAGCGGCATCGAGAGAATTGACCTACTCAGCCGCCCAGCAGCTAGATAGCCAACAACCATCTTCGCCACTTCCTCTATACATGGCCAAGCTTAATGCGACCGAAATGGCGATTGATGTAGTTAATAAGGCTTTGCAAGTGCATGGAGGAACCGGTTATAGTCGGGAATTCCCACTCGAACGTCACTACCGTGATGCTAGAGGCCTCACCCTACATTTTTCCGCTTCTGAGAAGCTCAAAGAGATGGTGGGTAAAATGCTTTTGGGACTTCCGCCACTATAGATTGGATGTATGAAAGCAATTACGCATAGACTTAATGCCGAATATCAGCTACAATTCCTAAGTCCTTTTTTTTCACAGATCTCATAATTGCAGATTGGTTTGGTGATGAAAACAGCCCAACACCTAATTCAACTATAAATTGACTAAATATGATATAAATTATATCGAAATATTTAATTATAATAGTCAGACTGAAAAGACCTATTGTTATTGTGATCAGCCCTAAGGAATAGAGAATTCTTGTTCCAATCTTATCTGATAATCTTCCCCTTAAAAGAGAAGCAAGAGCCATAGTTAAGGAGGTAGGTAATAATAAAAATGCTATAATTGCCTTCCAAGTTTGTTTTTCTTAACCTAATTATCAAGCTACTATTATTGTGATTTAAGATAAGGTGACTTTCTAAGCAAGATTAATTTTACTAAGGGAGAGATGATTTTCATACCTAAACTTCTCATTCGGAAGTCATGCTTCATTCTTTCAACATATTGCTGAAACGTCTCGGTTTGGAACTGAAGAATTTCTTGAGATTCTTTGGTGTCCATCCAATCAATATAAAACCAATCTTCTTTTTTCTTTGCTAATTTAAATGCTTTCTCTGGAGGCATTTTTAATCCTAAAGCATCAAAAAAACCATTTAAAAAATCTTTTTCTAAAAGTTGACAGCCCTCACCACCTCCAATGAGATAGATCTTGTTAACTTCATCTATAATGACAGCATTAGTAAATGCAATTCCACAATCATTTGAGGAAACAAATTCAATACGTTGCTCAAGTGGCATTTCGAATAATAGAGAAGCAAGCTTACGAGGAATCTTCTCGACAGATACAGCTCCTAGCCGTAGAATAATCCAAGTAAGTCCAGATTCTCTTAACATCTTTTCACATTCTACTTTTGTACGCGAATAATTATCAGAAGGATTCAAGGGACTATTTACCCTGACAGGAGGTTCTAAATAAATAGTTACTCCATAAACACTCGCAGAACTAGCTAATATGAACCTGGGCTTATGTGGTAACATTTTTGTTGCCTCTATCAAATTTCGAGTTCCTTCTACATTTACTTTACGGGCTAGTTCTGGATTTTCTTCACTTAAAGGTGGGATGATTGCTGCAAGATGGATGATGCACTCAATTTCCTTAACAGCTTTATTCACATCCTTTTTATTAAGGATATTACCCCAGATCATTTTAAATTGCAATTTTTTTGATAATTTAGTATAAACTTTTTTATTAGACGAATTTGATAAATCAAAACATGTCACATCATACTTATGGATTGTTAATTGTTTCAAAGTATTTTGTCCTACATTACCAAATGCACCAGTTAATAACACTTTCAAATTAATTAGCTCCTATTTTTTTTAATAAATATGATTCTAAAGTTTATTTTTGATATTTTGGTGATATATATAAGTTTGGTATATATCCAGGCTTTATATATCCATAATAACTATATGAGAACATTGATATATATATTTTTTTATTTCAAATTCAATAAGAATAGATAAGCCCTCTACTAATCGAATTGGGAAAAAATTAAAAAAAGTGTTTTATTGCTAAAAAATAATAGTTTAGTTTATTCTAATATCCTACCGAGAGTTTCTATCGCATTTTCTTTAATCCTTTTTGAAGTCATTTTTTTTATGGTTTTTGCCATCATTTTATAGGATCTTGAGACGGTAATTTCTATTTCAACAAAAAGATTAATACCAGATTCAGTGTCTTCAAAACTCAGGGTATAAAAAGTTGTACCGGCAGAAGGAACGACTTCAAATTTCGTGGAACGTTCGGCTCTTGGACCAATCTCATTAGTCTTAATTTCTCTTCCCTGAATCTCTGTAACATGTTTTCCAACAGCATCGAAGAATTTATTAACTTTTTCTTGAAAATTAACTGGCTTCTCTTTTAATTCAAATATTAATTCCTTACCTTCAGATTCTTCCATTTGCTTTCCTTTACTAGTTACCACTACCCTTACACGACCAATATTCTGGATTCGAGCGTGGTGAGTTTTCGGATCGCCCTGTCTATGCGAAGTTACACGTATTGCTGGGAAGTAAGTACCTGGCTCTGAAAATGAATAAGTTGTTTTTACCTCTACATGAGTGCTTCTAGTGTTTTTGAGTTTTTCGGTCACTGGATAGTCACCAGCACCCTCAAAATCCCATTCTGCCCCAACTACATAACCAGCATCGGGTGGTGTTTCAATAACCGCGGAAAATTTAACTTTCTTTCCAACGTTAACATCTGCACGCTCACCCCCGTTTACTGTAAGATTAACCACTGGTTGAATCCCCTTACGCTCCGTAGCAGTTAGGGGTACATCTACTTGAGCATCCATCATTTTATATATAGAACTTGCTGGAGGTGATATGCCTTTTTCAACCCATGCGCTTAAATCTCGTAATGCCTGTTGTAAAACACCACCATATTTAATAATTCGTGTCGTTATTACTGGAGGAGTATCAAACCTCGAAACTACGGGTGGTACATGCATTGCGTGGTCAATATACCAGAGTCTGTAGTTATCATCAAACTTTTCTCCTAATATGCCTTTTATTCTCGCGCGATACCATTCGGCACCCCATGGATAGGCGATTTCGTCCATCAGCATATTCACCACAATCATCTTACCATCAAATTGCCCATTTAGACGTGCAACAACAGATTCGGCATAACGATTACATAATAATTCGGTGCGTTGTGGATATATAGGATTAGCATCATCATCTCGGAACTGGTCATAACCATAATAATCATGCGGTGGAATTTGGTGGCGATGGTAGGTTTGAGCAGCGAGATACACTGAATTATCTATCTCTACTTTATCCCCTGCTTTAACTTTAGCTAATGCTTGGAAGTGTGCCTCTCCAAAGGCAATCAAGACGAATTTTTCAAACGCTCCAGCGATATAGACTACGCAACCGTCAGCTTCACCACTTTTTATAGTTAATGAGGCTCCTTGAAAATCTACCTCTGGTAAATCTTCCATCATAAATCCTGATGGTAACTTTAAATTGCTAGCGCTCCCCGCCGATAATGTTGTTCCAAATCCCATTTCCTTTAAATCTTCAGGCCAAATCAATTTGTTAATTATTGTTTCATGGTGAACCCTAGCATTTAGGAGGGATTCTGGCGACTTCGCACCGAGATAGCCAGGTTTATTCCAAAAATCATCAAAATAGGTAGGGTCCCATTTAACCATTTGATCAAAGAACATAGTTAAAACTCCAGTATAGCCAAATGCTATCCTTCTGTAATTAAACCAAGCACGTGGTGGAAAACCCATTTTAGTCACTTCGGTGAGCGCTTCCTGTTCCTCTTCATTTAGCCCAGCATACATATCACCACTACCACCTGGTTCCACTGCATCAATGATATTTGGCATTTTTTCTTTTAAAATACGCATCGCATGAGCTTGCACCGTAAAATTGTTGGGTATCGCTATTGGCGTTGCGTGAATAAATGGTACTGCACCATCCCAAACACCTTTCGTATTTTCTACACAGGCAATCGTTTTAAACGCCCCACCACTCCCGCCATAAACATAACCATACGGGCGATGGGGACCATACATTTTAGAAGCCAAAACGCGTGAATACTTCGCTACTGCCGCACTGGCTCGATAAGCGGTGATGGTTGGATCATCACCTACAAACATGTTCAGTCTCCCCAAATTTGATTCTACAAGATAAGCACCACTCTCGATGGCAAAACCTAATGAATAACTAGGATCAGGATATTCTGGATTCTGTACAGCATTCTCGTTACCCGATATCGCCATGAGATACTGGAAAAATCGACCATCATATTGTTCCTCTGGAGGGAAGTAGATTGAGAATCGGGCGTCAGTACCCTTAAAACCACCATGGACATATCGATGACGCTCAAGTTCATCCCGCCATTCATCAATATCTATATATGGCTCCGTATAGAGAGGATCAATTGATTCAGAAGTTATTTTTTCTTCTATAATAATACACTTTTTTTTTATTTAGTTCTTAATTACATTTTTGATTTTAAAATGGTTTAATTTTACTTTTTGTATTGATCAGCATAACTAATTTGAGGTTATTTATTAAAATTATTAGTTCTATCAAGAGAAAAATAACCCAATTTTTATTTTAACAAAAATAAATTAGAAAAAGAATAGGTTTACTATCTTAAATACTTTAGAACATTGAAGAATTTGTTATATATGAGGAAATCCCTTTTGAGGATGTTTTTTTAGTGAGATTTAGGGATTTTTTTTAATTAGTTCATGCTTTTCTTTTTAATTCTTCTAAACAGATTCTAAGGCTTTCAATGTTGGATCTCCCATTCAAAAATTTGTTTTCGCTTGAAATTAATAATTCAAAAGCTATCTCTTTTAGGTTTTCCGGGGGAATAAGAGAGAGGTATTTATTTTTTATCCAAAATGTAACATTAGGTAAGCGGTATCTATCTAATGCATCTGCTGTTTTGAGGATATCAATTGACTCTTTATAATCTTTAAAATCTTTTGCTTCGCTATACCTTGTATCATTATAAGGTCTATTATGAAAATAAATTGCATAATATATTTCATCTATATCTTCTTTTGAAAATTGAATTTCAAACTGATTTTCAATTAGTGGTATGTGGGTAGAGAACCATTTTGCCGATCTATTACTATGATTGATATCTGGTAAGTCATTACGTCGCCTTAGATCATGCAAGAAAGAGGCAATTAAAGAATTCCTTTTAAAATTTGATGAATCTTGCGATTTCTCTTGGTTTCTTAATGATAAAAGAATCTGTGTGAAAAAAGCTACTCTTAAAATATGCCTCATTCCATGAATTGTGTCCATTTCTTCAGATACGAAAAACCATTCCGGAGGAGGGCTATATTTTGAGAGAGGCATAAGAAATTGATTGATATTTAACTTTAACTTTAAATCAAGGGAAGGATCGATGTTAAAAGTGGGTTTGTTTTCTTGAATCCAGTGAATTGTCTTAAGGTCCATATAATGGTGCTTAATTTCTGATTGTGATAACAGTTTCCTATTGTTATAAATTTCAAACAGTGGTGGATTATCCATTAAATTTTTCCCATGAAGAATAAAGGCGTAATATACATAAGATCATCATATTATTTAAAACCTATTAATTGGATACCGTATGGTTTTTAAATCTTAGAATCGAAGTTTATATCTCCACATACATAATATAATTGGTTTCTATTTGTGTCTTATAAAAAAGCAAAATTAAACCTTATTATTTCATAATCAAGAACGTAGGATATCTTGACATTTTAGTAAGAGTAACTTTATATTAAATTACATCTAACATATCTATAATTTACTTTTCAGTAAACAAAAATAAGTGGAGAAATCAAATATGAAATTTGCCATCAAAAAAAAGATATTTATTTTAGGATTACTTCTGCTTTTATTTTCAAATACGATAATTTTTATAAGATTTAGAGGAATCCAATCCTTCAATCAAAAAGCAATACCCATTCCGAAACTTAGTCAAACTGTAGATATTAAAACACCTGAAAATAAAACTTATTTTGCTCCAATGAGTGGATATTATCCAGGAAGCTATGGGTTTGAAAATGATAAAGATGGGGCGATTCCAGCAGGATGGGAGAATGCTTCGACCTCGGGTTCTGTTATTCATGTTTTAGAGAGTAAATATGGGCACAATAAAGTACTAGAAGGCATTGACACTGGGACAACGGGGATATTTAGACTTAATTATTATTTTAACGCCACAGAAGGAACAATCGAATTTTGGATAGCAGTTGATACAGCAGCATCCACACATATAATCTCAACCCATATTTTTGATAATATAGGCACTAGATTATTTGGATTAAGGTTTGAAGAGAATAATATTAAAGTGTTTACTAGCACAGGTCAACAGATTGTCTCTACATATAATGTTAAAACATGGTATCATTTTAGATTCGATTATAGATCTGATTCAGGAAATTCCTATGAAGGGCTCAATCAAAATGAATTTAAATGTTATTTAAATGGGATTTATAACGGAACTTATGGTTTTGAGAATAATGGAGATCCAGATAATCTCTGGTGTAGATCCACCTTGAGTAATCTTAATCCAGTTAGAGGATACTGGGATGCTTTTGGATTTTCTTGGGATCCTGATTACAGTGTTGGTAATAATCTTCAAGAAGGATTATTACTTAGTTTTGAAAATAGCACAACGTTGGATTGGATTGGTTATTCACTAAATGAACAAGCTAATAAAACAATCTTAGGAAATACTACTATTCCAATGTTATCTGATGGAGTGCACAAAATTCAACTATTTTGTAATGATACTTTTGGTACAGACTATCAATCTAATATTCGTTATTTCTCAGTTGATACAACTGTCCCTTATATTAATATATTATCTCCTCCAGATGATGAATTTTTTGGTAATACACCCCCCGATTATCAAGTTACATATAGTGATCTTACTATAAATTCCACTTGGTATTATTTAGTAGGTCCAGGAACAAAAAAAGTGATGTTTAGTGGATTTACAGGGACAATTAATCAAACAGAGTGGGATAAATTAGGAGGAGGGCCGGCCACGATTAGATTTTACATAAATGATTCAGGAGGATTAGAGAGTTTTGATGAAGTAGTTGTACAAAAGGATCTAACACCACCTACTTCAAGTATATTCTATATACCATATATCTCACCCAATATTGTAAATATTTCAACAGAATTTTCCCTTTCTGCTAACGATGGCATTGGATCTGGTGTTGCTCAATTAAGGTATAAAGTTAACGATTCTTCATGGTATGATTATACGGTTCCTTTTAATTTATCAAGCTATAGTTATGCTTATTACCGTATTACCTATCAAGCGATTGATACCGTTGGAAACATTGAATCAGAAAACTCGATTCTTGTGTTGTTAGAAGAGATTCCTTCTGATGGAAATGGTGGACCAGGTGGTCCTTCTGAACCAGGGATACCTGGGTTTAGTTTACTTCTAGTACTGAGTTTAATGGGTGTAATATCCTTACTATATATTAAAAGATATATTAAGAAATTAAAATTCTAACTTTTTTTTTGTATTCTCAAATAGAAATCTTTATCATTTAAGTTATATGTAATTATGCCTCTAAGGTTAAGGTTGTATATTACATTGATTGTCTAAATAATTATAAGTTTTTAAACAATGGACACCTTAAAGTTATTAATTCAATTATAACAGAAGGTGATTTATATGACGTTAAAAACAAATATTACTGAAATGTTTGGAATTAAACACCCAATTGCAAGTGCGGCTATGGGTCCTTTCAGAACGACTGAATTGGCGATAGCTGTTGCAGAAGCGGGTGGCCTTGGTATGATCTCTCATGCTAATCAATCAATGGACGGTCGGGAAAAATCCTCAATAATAGCAATGAAGAAAAATCTTGATTATGTTGTTGAACATACTGATGGTATTTTCGGTTTCAACATTCGTACTTCGAGATTAACAGTAGATTGTGATAAATTGATCTCAGAAACCGCAAAGCATATAATGGCAAATCCCAAATTGAAAGAACAGTGTCTATATGCATTAACGAGTGCGGGTTCAGCATCAAGAATGCCCCAGAATAAAGATTTTCAGAGATTAAGGGAATCATCACAAATTAAACATTTCCATGTTGCTCCTGCGCTTTGGTTAGCAGAAAAGTGTGTTAAAGCGGGATGCGATGGACTTGTTGTTACCGGTTTCGAAGGAGGAGGTCATCAATCCTATGAAAAAGTTGGTGGTTTAGTATTATTGCAACAAGTACAGCAAAGTTTTCCTGATATTCCAAAAATCGCATGCGGAGGTTTTGCTACAGGTGAAGGTATGGCAGCAGCCTTAGCCATAGGTGCAGGGGGAATCGCTATGGGTTCAAGATTTATAGCTTCTATAGATAGCGAATTCCATGAAAACTATAAGAATGTGGTACCACAAGCTAAAGCTCAAGATACAATTGTAAGAACTGGAGGTTTGGGTACCATTAGACTTTGGAAGAATAAATTTTCTTTGGCAAAAGGCTTAGTAAAAAGCAAAGAGGAAAAAATGGCTGAAGAAAAAGCTCGCGATGATCATAGAGCTGCCATCTCACAAGAAGAGCTCACCGAAGAATTGAGAAAAGATGCAATTGCTGCTTTTGCTGCTTATGATGGTGATGTTGATAATGGCTATGTGTTATTAGGGCAAAGTATAGGAGTGATAAACCAGATTGAAAGTGTTTCAGATATCATAGAACGAACAATAAGAGATGCAGAAAATGCATTAAAAAGAGCGATAACCCTCGTGGAATAACTCCCTTTTTTTTTCGCTAATTTTTATTATCAAGCAACAAAACTTTTTTTAAACAAATCTTTCTAATGAATGGAAGAAAGTATTATTCGAGAAAATTAATCTATTGGTTATGTAATTGGTCTACTTTGGTAGAAAGAAGTATAGTCTAGACTATAGTCTTTTTATAGATGAATATCTAATCCTAAAGCTCCAATTCGTTCAAATGTTTTTAGAGTTTTTCTCTTATAATCCTTTATCTTTCCATTCAGGTTTTCTTTTCTGAAGGAAAGCTTTAGCTCCCTCAGTATGTTTGTCCCTACGAATATACATAGACAAAATTCCTTCAGTTTCGATAAACGTCCTCTCTTCTACTGTACGGCCTACAGATCTAACAACAGATTCTTTATCAGTTCGAATTGCACCCTGAGGTAATTTACATATGGATAATGCTAATTCTCTTGCTCTTTCCATGAGTTTATTATGAGGCACAATTTCATTAACCAACCCAATACGATAAGCTTCTTGGGCATCAATCACTCGACCTGTAATAATAAGTTCCATTGCTCGTGAATATCCCACTACAAGTGGTAATCTCACACATAAACCATCGCCTGCGATAATATTCCATCTCCTTTCAGTAGCACCAAATTTAGCATTTTCAGAAGTAATACGAATATCTGCAATAAGGCAATTTTCAAGGCCAGCAGCATATGCATACCCATTTATTGCCCCAATAATAGGTTTAAAGATGTCAAATTTCTTAGTATATCCACAAAATCCTTCCACATTATGAACATTTATTCGAAATTGGTCATAATCACCAAAACTATCAAGAGCAGCAGCATCATTAAGATCCCATCCAGCAGAAAAAGCTATATCTCCTGCACCAGTATATATGGCTACTAAAGCATCATCATCATCTCGGAAAGCCTTCCACGCATGTTGTAATTCTAAATTTGTTTCATTATTTATACAATTACGGACTTCAGGACGATTAATCGTAATTGTAACCACATTATCTTTTTTTTCATACAAAATATTTTTATAATCCATATTAATCACTTTTTATCTAAGAACTGTTAGTTATAATATTCAGTTATAATTTGAGATTTTTGATTTTTTGGAACTTAAAAATCTCTTCAGAGGAAAAATTCCCATTAAACTAGTTATCTACTTTTTAACTATATAATCTAAAATACTAGTACGACCTGTATCAAAATACTTACCCTTTAAAATGACTCTCTTTTCGTTGTAAAGAATCTCAAATTTTTTGAAATATTCATCGGGTTCTGTATCTTCAAAATAACTATGGAGAAATTCTTCATCTCCATGTTTATCCACTATTTCTCCGGGATTAGTTTCTTTCCTTTCATCAAAATGAATGTCATCTTTAGAAAGAAAATTCAGATAACATAATCCTCCCTTCATTAAAACACGGTACATCTCTTTAATAGCAATCCCAGTATCTTTTTTACTTAGATGTACCATCGAGAGGTATGAAATGACATATCCGAAAAATTCTGACTCGTAAGGTATATCTCGCATATCTCCTTTAATAATATTTAAATTGATCTTATTTTTTTTACAAAAATCCTCAGCTTCTTTAATCTGGTCATCTGAGATATCAATACCATACGATTCAAAGCCATTTTCATAAAAAAGAGCAAGTTTAGGATCTGATCCACCCGCGCCACAATCCAATATTCTTTTTCTCACTGGATTAAACGTGGTGAATCTTAGAAAATTATATAGTGAGGAGGGATAGAATTTTTTAATCATTTTTAGAGAAATTTACTGGTCTTTATAAAATTTCTCTGATTCATTTTCTTTTTTAATTAAAGACTTAAAATTCTCCAAATATGGAGATTTTCTATTCCAATCTTTTCTCGTAAATTTTTTTTATCTCTTCCTTTACATTTTTTAGTTTTTCACCACGTAATGGAAAGAAAAGTAATAATAGAAATCCAATACTAAAAAATATTATTGGAATGAGTCCCGCTCCAAGTTGAATACCGAATTTTGCGCTTTCAATCTGAATTACTCCAGGCCCCCCGACATATCCTGTTCTTGAAAGAATCCATGTAAAGAGAAACAGCATGATCTGTTTGTTCGGAGTAATGAAAATTGCGTTAATTCCGTTAAAAGTTCCAATGGGTCTATTACTTGTCTTTAACTCGTATTCATCAATAACATTTCCGAAAATGGGTGTAGAAAGTATCCAAAAAGCGGCATTTCCCATATTAATGATTAGATAACAAACTACTGCCAGCAAGAAAATTCTGGATGACAATAATAAAAGAAACGCCATAATGCTTATCGTTATGAATACCATGAGGGTTTTTCTTGGGCCAAGTTTCTTGTTAACAACTTGTACTAAAAAATATGCAAAAAAAGTAAATGGTAATGTAATTGCACTAACTATCATAACTTCAGTCCCACCTACTCCAATAACATCTTCAAAATAATAAACCTGAAATGTAATCACTGTTGCGGCGACAGCACCTAGTACGAATTGTAAAAGGATATAAAAAATAAATGTTTTCGATTTAACGACATCTTTTATTAATTTTTTAACATTAGGAAATGTTTCTCCAGTATACAATTTAATAGGTTCCTTTATCTCTCTCGCACCATAATATGCAACTCCTACACCAATAAATCCCACAATGGCAAGTACACTAACGATGACTGGTAAAGGAAAAGGATTATCTTCTTCTACAAAAAATAGCATTATTAATAAGTAAGAAAATATACCTAGGATTGTTTGGAATACCAAGTTTATCGTTACAAGTGAGGCTCTTTCATTATCATCATCCGTAACCGTAATCATGAGGGCTCCTCTATTAATATTATTCATTGCAAATCCCGTGTCATGAAGTACAAACGCAATAAATAAAAAAATAAAGATAGCTTCGTCAGGAAAATCAGGACTCATGAAAACCATCAAAAAATATCCTATAGCTACCAGAGGAAGGGAGCGGAATAACCATTTCTTTCGTTTTCCTTTTCCTTCAACTGGTACAGTTTTATCTGAAAAATATCCAATTATGGGATCATTAATTGCATTTGCAATTGCAAATAATAATTGAACGATTCCAAACCAGAGAACGGGAAATAGGATAAAATCAGTATAGTATTTTAACATGGCTCCATCTATCATGCTCGAGATAAAGGTTATTCCTGCAATTGATAATCCAAAAGACATCTTTTGTTTCAATGGGACCTTATAGATTTTATTAACTCTTTCTTGCAAGTTTCCATCTACTTTTCCTGACATATCATTCAATAAATTTAGATTTTTGATTTCTTTTTATTAATTCTTTAAATTTTGGAAACACCGAAGTTATTTTTTTCAATTTCATGATGAAAATTCTTATAAGAAATATTGCAAGAAAATCCAATATATTAAGAATGCACCAATGCCTATTATTGCCATTATAACTGCTATTTTCCGAAACATATGAGCTTTGTGAGATCTTGGCTTCCTTCCATTTCGATCTAATAATTTTGGAAATAGAGAGTGATCGTGTGGTTCAATCTGATACCAATAGGCTGTAGATGACCAATCATCGCTGCGATGGTTATCGTGTCCATGTTCTATGGAGACAATAATCTCTTTGTTGAAATAAATTGGATCTTCTATATGATATCTATAATAAGTAATTTTTCCCCAGAAATTAAAACCACCGGCTAGTATAGTTCCATGGTATGGTGCGGATTGTATTTGTCTTTGAGCAAATGCTTGATTTACATAATCTTCTGTTCCTGTGCCACATAAGGTGGGGATTCTTTTTTCAATATCTTCATCAATAAAGATCATGTCATCACCTTCTCCAGGCCAGTTTATAAATGGAAAGAATGTTATATTATCAATATTAAGATTACATCCTACATAATGACCTTTTCCCTTCGCTTCGAGAATTCTGTAATTGTATTCCAATGGATCTATATTATTTCCTCCCTTAAAATTAAAGTTTATTGGATTTCTTTTCTTAAATTTTCTTCCAGTCTCGCTATCTACTTTTTTTGCTTTTGTAGGATTTTCACGTCGCCATTGTGCATGAAATCTTCCGAATTCTTTACTATTCTCCAATCCACCTTCGTAGATTTCGAAATCAATGTAATAATAAAAGATAAATGATTTTGGATTATCATTTTCAAGCGTTATTTTGAACGCTTTTTCATATGGCATTGGCCACCAGCAATTAAATCCTTTTCCTTTTTGAGGACTCATTTGGAGTGGCAGAGATACGAAATTCTTTCGCTTTGCATGCCCCATCCCGAAAAAATCTCCTAAGGGAACTTCTACACTTGGACATTCCTCTGGTTCATCATCCCAATACATTCTCAGTATCGCATTTCGCAGATTGTGTTTTGCCCTACTCATGTTAGTACACCATATATGAGTTATACACCCTGCTCCTTCCACTTTCCCTAAAATAGCGGTCTCTCCTGGTTTTATTATTAAATAATCGTGATTTCCCCCTTCTCTATCATAGCTTGAAATGCGCCTCCTTTTCATGGAATCCGGACGAATCTTGGCAATATCATGTAATGAACTTTTTCCTAACTTCATAATATAGTATCAATGTAGAAATTAAAAAAAATATAATTTGTTTTGTTCTCTAAATATTGAAAAGATCTATTACTAATTACTCAAAATTTTATCATTCATCCTTTTCTCAAGGATCTGAGCCAAAAGAAAGTTATAAAAATTTATTCGTATTAAAATCATTATTGTGGTGAAAATTTCTTTCATTGGAGCAGGATCTCTTGTTTTTGGCCAAAACATCCTTACAGATCTCTTTTTATTTCCAACGCTTCAAGAGGATACCATTCTTTGCCTTGAAGATATTGACGCAGGGAGATTAAATTTAATGTTTCAATACATTAAAAGGTTTAAGGAAGATTATTTTGACGATAAAGATATAACCATTGAAAAAACAACAAACCAGCGGAAAGCGATTGAAGATGCGAAATATGTTATTGACTCTATACATGTTGGTGGACTTGAAGCATTTAAATTAGATGTAGAAATTCCATATAAATATGGAGTTTCTCAGACTGTAGGAGATACCATTGGCCCTGGGGGAGTTTTTCGTTTTCTTCGTGCCACAACTGCTTTAAAATCAATTTTGCAGAATATGAAGGAAGTTGGTCACAACGTTGGTGTCAAAGGTTCTAGACCATTATTACTAAATTATGCCAACCCAATGGCGATGAATACTTGGTTTTGCAACTCAATCCTTCCAGACTCGACGGTTGGCTTATGTCATGGTGTTCAAGGCACTGCAGAGATTCTGCGACAATGGGCTGGTGTCAAGCGTGAAAATTTTAGTTTTCTCTGCGCAGGTATTAATCATATGGCTTGGTTTCTTGAAGTGTGGTATAAAGAATCAACGGATCCAGATACAAGATGGCAGAATGCATATCCATTGATTTATAAAGCGCTTGAAGAAGATCCTAAGAAAGGAGAATATGAAAAAGTACGCATAGATATGTTGAAAGCAGTTGGTGGTTATTTCATGACAGAGGAATCCCGACATCTAAGCGAGTATGTGCCCTATTATCGTAAACTTCCTGATTTTGTAGAAAAATTTAAATCGCCGATCGTAGGTCTTTTTGGAATAAAACAAGCTGATGATTATCTAACCCAAGTCAAATTGCAGGGAAAGTTCGAAAAAAGATTAATGAGATTATTAAAGCGACCAAAATTACCTTCAAAGAAATTTACTACGGGAGAATATGCTCCATACATCATTAATGCTATGGAAACTAACAAACCATTCAGATTTAATGGAAATGTAATAAATAAAGAAGGGAGTCTAATTACTAATCTTCCTAAAGGATGTTGTGTAGAAGTCCCAACTTTTGCTGATAGTCATGGGTTACACCCTCAAGGAGGAATAGTCTTACCAACCATATGTCAAGCGTTATGTATCTCAAATATTATGGTACAAAAAGCAGCTGTTGAAGGCGCTCTCGAAATGAATCGAGAAAAGATATATCATGCAATTTTATTAGATCCCAATACTGCTAGTGTTTGTTCAACAACACAAATACGTGAGATGGTTGAAGAGATGTTAGAGGCTGAAGCAAAATGGATTCCCAAATTTTAAAATTTATAATAGCATATTTAGTCATTAAAAGCTATTAAAGTACCTAATAGTGTTTTACTCAAAAAGGTGTTTGGAATCACTTTTCTATTTTTGAATCCATTCTCTTTTTAAGTGTGGCTTTGAGAATTAGAGTTTCAACTTTTCGCAAAGAAACCATTTCTTTTTTTGGTATAAGGCCATAGAGTTCTTCAAGATCCTCTAAATTAAGAAGCTTGAAGAAGTTATTGTTCAATAAATATCGATAAGCCTCTAAATTATCCTCTTTTAAATATGCAATGATCTCTTCTTTAATGATGTTTTGGGCTCTTGTTATACCCCTTTCAATCAGCTCTCTGAGAAGTGGATACCATAACCTTCTCTTTTCCATGATAGTGAAATCGACGTTTTTTTCAAGCCACTCGTCAAACATTACTTCCAACTCTTCATTGGAAAATAAGCTTAGGTATTTCTCATTCAAGTAAAAAATAATTGTATTATGATTTCTTGATGCAATCCTTGTTGCGATGCTTTCCTTCAATCTAATAATTGCTTTTTTATCTCCTAACAATGCCATCTTTTTCAATAAAGGGATGGATAAACTACTATGTAGAATCCTAAGATCATAATCATGTTCATACCATGCTTGGAGATTAGAGCAATGACCGATAAATTCAGATTCAGGATCAATTAGATCATGATCTCTCTCATGGTTTTTCTCCATTTTATTGTAGATCTCAAAAGCCTCATCAATTGAGTCTATATCATCAAATTCCTTAAAATCTTTTTGAGTAAGGTTTAAAAGCAGATATTTGCATTGGTGGAAGGGTTTTTCATCAATATAGATTTCTGTTTGGCCTTTAATTAATTTTAGCGTTAGACGCTCATTAATCCGAAATTCTTTCTCTTCTGGGAATGTTTCCTCTTTTTTAATCTCCTTTTTATCACGGTTGCGAATATATTTCATATCTGGTAATCTTTCTTTTACTTCCATTGATTCTAAATTAAACGCATCAAGAAATTCTTGAATCTCATCTCCTTGATCAACAGATATGATTTTACATAAATGATACTTATCATTTTTCATTATATGTTGTTGAATTTTTTGGGCTACTTTAGAACTAATAAATCTCTTTGTAACTGGAGATTTTGCCCCTTTCCAAATGAAAATTCTTCTTAAGTCTTCTCTAACTAGCACTAAAACTTGTTCTGGATTAAGATATTGTTCTATATCTTTCTCTGAGAAATTAAGTTCCTTTTCTTCTCCAGTTTCTTCCAGTTCATAAGCAAAGAACGACCTCAAATCATCCATCTTAAACTCATGATAATAAAATTGATATTTAAATCCTTTTATATGATAATTTCTTTTTTCTATTCCTCAATTTCTCTA
>JBHLRJ010000087.1:0-17554 GCA_048882645.1 Candidatus Thorarchaeota archaeon | reverse complement strand
ATTTTCTGAGACCAAGAATACTCCGAGGGAGGAGTAAGCATATCTCTATTCTTAATAAATTTTAGGTAGAAATTAAACATATAATTGTAAAAATCTCGAATTTCTTGTTCCTGATCCGGAAAAATCCTGACAAACTCATCAAGAAATTTATCTATATCCTTCCAAAACAAGATTTCCTCATTTAAAAACCACATTCGATGGAAAATATCTCTAGGAATTACATTTATTTCTTCTTCTATTTGGTTTATAATATAATAATAGGGATTAAATCCTTTTTCCCCAAATCCAAAAATAGTAGCGGTTCCACAGTCAAATACTCGATCTTCTTTTTTGAAACTCGTACAAGAACCACCGGGTTGATAATGTTGCTCAATAACTAGTACTTCTAATCCCCTTTTTGAAAGAAGAGAAGCTGCAGTAAGACCACCTAGACCTGCACCTATTACAATAATTTGATACTTATCTTTTAGAACTGCATTATTAAGAATAGCCATATTACGATATTGGTGAGGAATTTTTATAAAAATTCTACTTCGTCCTTCATAACAATGAATAGTGACTTATAAACCTATGAATAGCATGATGGTCATTAAAATACTACTTACTATAGGAAGTGTTAGATGTTGATTAATTCTTAGGGGAATTGTCCAAAAGACAGCTGTGCCTAACCCTCCTACTAATAATATTAATGGAGTTAGATCCAAAATAGAAAAAAGAACGAAAGCTAATATTAATACAATAATTATAAAGCCCAGGAATCCTTCTAGAGTTTTATGAAACAATTTTCGCCTCCCAAAAGAGATATTAAAGAACATACTGAACGTAATACCAAATAAAGAATAGGTTAATGCGGCAATTACTATATTTTTATTAATAAAACTAAAAATTATCATTGCTAGGAACATACCCATTAAAGTTATGGAAATTAATAGCAATTTCTTGATCTTAATTTCTTGAAAAAACTGCTTTATTCTTCCTAACGTTTTGCCTTCTCTATTTTGGTTTAAATATTTCATAAGACTTATAGATCCCATAATGATTGTTAGTACTCCTATTAAAATTAGAGAGATTATAGGTAAATATGCATAAAGTACTACAAATATCATTAAAAAAGGATAAAATACTAATTTCCACCAATTATGTTTCAGTTCTTCTTTAACTTTAATTGTTTTAAATTTGATTATGTTATAAAAAGCCATAATGACAATATAACTGAGAATAATTGATGCAAATATATTGAATTTATTTCCTGGATAAAATACCCAAAGAGAATATCCTAAAAGAGGATAAATTAACATTGCTAGTAAATTCGAAACTTTACATGCTACCCTAAATAGGATTAAGATAAGTAAAATGTAAAGTAGGAAAACAAGAATTATAGTATCATAAAAAATATAATTTATAACATAATAAATCAAGAGTGCCATAGATGTAGCAAGACCTTGACCTCCTTTAAATTTGATATAAAATGGAAAAACATGTCCAATTACCGCAGCATATCCTGCTAGCTGTGTTATTGCGAAATTCGCACCGAATAGCGATGATATCCATATTGCTAATAAACCTTTGAAAAAATCATAGGTACCCGTTATTAATGCATATTTTAATCCTAATTCATGATAAACATTAGAAGTACCTGCGTTTTTAGTTCCAATTTTTCGAATATCAATTCCCTTTAATCGTCCCAAAATATATGCTGGTAAAATAGAACCAAGAATATATCCAAAAATTATTGAAAAAATAGATATAATAATCAAGTAGGTACTCATATTGTCAAATTATTTTTTATTCTTATTAATTTCTTTTTCTTTTTAGGTGTGGTATCTTTTTTTATAAATAACACCAATCTCCAGGAAAGTAATATATAAATTATTACTATAAGCAAGGGTAATATTGGATCAAAAGGAAGTATTGTTAAACCTAAAACAACTCCCACAGTGAAAAATAAAATTCCATATTGTGAAAATTTGTAGATTAGATAAAAAGATTGTTTAAGCTTTTTTCTTTTTTTTTCTGAAACCATAAATTGCAAATCTTCTTCGAGTTTAAATAGACCAGGAACTGCAATCATGAACCAAATGAGAAAATTTAGGAACCAAGAATCCGGAAGAGTAATCATTGTTATTAATATTCCCATCCCTAATAAAACCGGGTAATTTTTTTCATTATTCGAGATTAGAATAAAAATAGTAAATAGAAGACCAAATAATATAAAGATAGAGATCGCTATTATTACGAATTCAGATATTTGGAAAGAAAATGCATTAAAAAGAATAAAAATAATTCTTGTTATACTAGTACTCGGATAATCTAGAAGTTGAGAACTAAAATTAATCTCAACAAATTCAATAAATAAACTAGGATATGAGATCCAATAGATCACATTAATACTAAATGAAGTTAAAAATCCCAAAGAAGCAAGAAGCATTTGCTTTAGCTCGAATTGAAGTTTCTTATTTTTAAATGAAATAGAAAGCTTGAGTAATAAAGGTAATAATAAAAAAGCAAAAGGTTTATAAGAAATGCTTATTCCTACCAAAAATCCTATGAAGAAATAGGCGTAGTTTATTTTATATCTTCTAATTTTTTCATTCTCTATTAACAAAATAATCAAAAGGATTAATAAAATGAAAATTTCTGTCACTTGACCAATTAATAACAAAGGAACTTGTAATGGAGCCATTAGAGTAAGGTAAAGCATATCTCGCTTAATTCTCGAGTTAAATGAAATATTAAACCATTTAGTAGATGTTATCAAAATAAGGTAAAAAGAAATAATATGAACTATCCCCATTAAAATTGTATGGATTATAAATCCTGCTTCAAAGGATATAAAAGTATATGGTATAAATAGTAAAGAAAACATTGGCATGTATCGAAAAGGCATATTGTAGACACTAGAAGCATATAATTGTGTTGGATCTGTGACAATGATTTCAGCAGATTGATAAAAAATACGAAAATCATTAGCGATAATTGTATTTTCGAGAGGAATTATCATTGGAACAAATATAAAACACAAAATAGTAATAATAACATAAACTAAAACAGCATATAATGAGAGCTTAAGAGATCTCGTCTTTTTAATGTAATTATTGCAAAATTTAATATCTTCAATTAATGGTTGGAACTTTTGATTTTGAAACACAATATTTAAAATAAAATCGTTTTAAATTTAAATTAATGCTTAATGTTATATTATTCCCCATCATAGGAATAGTCTTTATTTCGTTCCGCATTTGGTTAGTCATTTTCAAAGTTAAAGATGAGCTTCAATTTCGAAGATTTTACGTCAGTCGACTAGTTAATTTTTATTTTTGTTTTATGCTGATCTTTAATTTTAAAAATCCAATTTTCAATGTTATAGTCGCTGTTTGTTTTCCTGCTATGATATTTACTTCTTTATGGGACATTAACTTTTATAAAGGTTTTAAATCTCGAAACTATTGGGAAAAGAACAAGAATTGGGTACTGATTGAAAGAATGACGATGCATCCCCCCATTCTTGTTGGTGGATTAAGCCTATATATTATAGGCTTGCAAAAATTCATTCCTTCTAATGATCTCGTTCCATTCCTTCTTGGAATATTAATTGTTTATTTAACTTCATTCTTACTCGATATACGTTTAAGGAAGAGGTATAATTGGCCAAATGGAAGAAATTTATTTCTAGTTATGTTTATCTCTACTTCACTGTTTTCATTATACTACATTTTATCTCATCTTCTTAACCTATAAACTTATAATGGCCTTTTTTAGTATATTATTAGAAAAATTATGTACTTGCTGTCCCAACTTAATTTATATTCTTTATATTGATAGGAAAAGTTATTCGAAAAGATAACCACATATAGGACACTTTTTGTAATCTCCAGTTCTTAGGTTATCGCATACGGGGCATACCATGAGTATCTCACTAACTGCAGATTGATTATTTGCTTTTTTAGACTCTATTATAGTTCTAACATCAGTTACCATTGGATCTTCAGCCTGTATGAGTTTTGGTTTATTCTCAGACTCTAATTCTCGCAGATAGTCTATATTATTCTTTCTTTTAACTTGAGTAAATTCTTTAATTGGAGAAATTTTTCCTATATGCACATTACTTACAAATTCATTATCCAGTTTCAGTAATCTAAAGCAATTATGACATCTAAAAACATGAGGTATTTGAGGAGTTGAATCTTTAGCCCATATCGCCCAACAAATTTTATGTGCCACAATTTTACAAGAAGGACAAACCACTATACCTTCCATATCTTTCTGAAAGCAAATTGAGCAAGTAGTAGCCCCATGAAAAGCTTTTGGAGCATCAGCTAATTCTACATAGAAGTTTTGGGTCTCTTTCTGAGCCATAAACAACTTATATCTTGAGTACAAAAATTCTTTTGTTAATTGTTTTTTTGATAGATCTCTTAATAGTGGTTTTAGATCTTTAACTTTCTTAACATTGTAAAACTCTCCATTCCCTAAATTTGCAAGTTTTTTTAAATTTTCACTTTCTTGGTCATTATTAATTTCTATGCCTACTATCTCAAGGTAAAAGGGAAGTTTTTTAGCAATGTTAATTAAATTGGTTATACTATCGATAAATTTGCTATCGATTTTATAAGATCCTCCATCTACTAAAATTAAGAGCCTAAATAGTTTTTCCGAGATGTCTTTGAAATTTTGAATAATCAATTCAAGACTAGCCAAAATGCCCATCGCTAGATTAGCCCTTACAATATTCTTACTAACTAATTTTAACGTTTCAAGAATTAAATTTGTATCAAACGTATAATTATCCAAATAATTAGGCTTATCATGGAGGAATGCAACTATATTGAATCTACCTGAAGGATCAATTTCTTGTTTATTTCTAATGAAATCAGACAGGGCACTATAGACTTGCCGCATTTTCGCAATATCTGGCGTAAGTCCATAAAAAATAAGACAGTCTTCACTAATGGTAAAAACCATAATAAAAAGTTAGAGTAAAGATTATTAAATTTAATCTTATGTTCAGCAAGTATTCTAATTTCTTAATTTTTTCTCTCAAACTTTTGTTCTTTAGGCTTTTATGTGCTATATTTATTAATTATTGGTAATTAAATTGTTAAAGAAATTAATAAAATCTGAAATTCAAAATAAGTAAAAAATAAATTAAAATTGATAATAAATGGTTATTAAAACAAATATAACTGAAATGTTTGGGATAAAACATCCCATAATATCTGCACCCATGGGCCCTTTTTATACTACAGAACTCACAATTGCTGTATCTGAAGCAGGAGGTCTTGGTGTGCTAAGTAATACTGGTCTCATCAGTGAATATGAAGCGGGGAAAGATCCAGTAGCTATAATGAAAGATAACATGAAAAAGGTAGTTGAACATACTAATAAACCGTTTGGATTTAATATTCTAGCTTCAAGAATAGCACCTTCTGCTTCAGCTTTAGCGAAAGAAATTCCGAAGTTTATTATGGAAAATCCAAAAATAAAGGAACAATGTGTCTATGCAGTTACAAGTGCAGGCTCTTCGAAATTACTCCCATCATCGAAAAATTTTCAGAAATTACGAGAGAGCTCAAATATCAAGCATTTTCATGTTGCTCCTGCTTTATGGCTTGCAGATAAATGTGTTGCTTCTAATGTCGATGGTATGGTTATAACTGGAAATGAAGGTGGAGGACATCAATCATATGAGAGAGTAACTTCTTTAGTCTTACTCCAACAGGTTACCCAGAAATATCCAGACATACCTTTAGCCGCATGTGGGGGGTATGCAACCGGTCAAGCACTCGCAGCTGCTTTAGCTATGGGCGCGGGAGCCATTGTTATGGGCTCAAGGTTTATTGGATCAAAAGAAAGTGAATTCCATAATGCTATAAAAGAGATAATCCCTCCTGCTAGAGCACAAGATACAGTTTTAGTCACAGGAGGATTTGGACCTATTCGACTCTGGAAGAATAAATATTCTCTAAGTCGTGATCTTGTAGCAAGTAAAGAAGAAAAAATGGCTCAAGAGGCTCAAACAACCACTGAACAATTTGTTGAACAATCCAGAAAATATGAACTCGCATACAGGGGAAATGTAACCGATGGGGCGGTGCTTGTAGGTCAAAGTATCGGAATCATTAACAGCATAGAAAGTGTGCCAGACATTATTGAGGACATTGTTACAACAGCAGAGAAACGCATAAGAGCAGTTTCATCATATCTAAGTTAATGGGAGATTGTAAATTAAACAATAATTTTATTTTCTTTTCCTTATACTACACCTAATTATATATCATAATAACTATCGTAAAAACTTGACCTGTACTTCTTGGTTAACTGGTTTCCTCTATGGTCATACTAGATTTTGCATTTTTTGCATATATATCCACTAGATGTAACTTTTAATGTTCCATCACATCTATTACAAGTATTTCGTTCAAAATACTTAAAGGGGTACATGAAGTTTTAGATTTTTTTGAATTTAATAAATATATCCGATCTCTAGTGTATTCGATCTTTAATATGTAGTCTCTTAATTCATCTTTCTGGACTTCTGCTTCTTCTACATAATCATCTCCATACGCATAAATTACTCTACTAACCTCAAAGATATTATACTCCTCGATTAAATCTTCTATTTCAATGTCATATTCATCCTTATATTTATTAAAAACGTAATATTCACTACTCGGAATCCCTACCATAGGTAAAATGTCTTTCAGATCCATATTTTTTCGAGTTGCCAAAACCATTGTACCATTATAAGAACTTGAATTAGTCACAAATCCATCCGTGATTTTAATTATCCTCATGTGTCTCATTCTTAGTTGGTTTTTGTCTGTAATTTATATTAGATATGTTCATATTTAAATCCATACTTGATGGAATTTTAACACTTCCCAAGATGTAGATATACACTTGACTTAAAGTAACTTATAAAAGATGGAATATTTTTAAATCTAAAGTTAATTTGAGAAATAAAAGAAATCCGTGAAAAAAAATGAATGACAGTAGAATGGAAACAAAACCACCTAAAAATTGTCCTCAATGTGGGAGTGAATTACAAGAACGAGAAGGTAAATATGGAAAGTTTTTGGGATGCTCAAACTTTCCAGAATGCAAATATACTTATGATTTAAGTGAAGATACAACAAATATAAAATGTCCGGATTGTGGGAAATACCTACGTTTTCGTAGCGGCCCATATGGGAGGTTTCTAAGCTGTAGTGGTTATCCTGAGTGTAAATTTGCATATAATCCTGAATTTTCTCAGCATCCCGACATTTTCTGCTCGCAGTGTGGAGAAAAACTAGAGATCCAAACGAGAGAGAATAAAAAGTATCTAATTTGCAAAAACACTGAATGCGATTTTGAAATTGAATGGATTGAAACTAAAGAAGATAGTGATAAAAGGCAAGTCTATCCAAAATGTCCTAAATGTAATAATGATTTAGTAAAACGAACTGGGCAATATGGCATTTTTCTAGGTTGTTCTAATTATCCTGAATGTAGATTTGCATTTAATCCTGAGTTAGAAAATCAGGAAAATTTGACTTGTCCTATATGTGGTAAGGTATTAGAAATAAGGGAAGGAAGGTTTGGGAAGTTCGTAGGTTGTATAGGATATCCTGAATGTAGGTTTACGTTTGATTTAAGAAAGTGAATGGTAAAATTAAATTAATATTTATTTACTTTTTATATATAATTGGAGTATTATACTATTCAAGAAATATTTAGGGAGAAATGTATGGTAAAGAAAACATTAAAAGAATATCAAGAAGGATTAAAAGTTATCAATTTAAAAATTAGTAAACTTGAGAAAGAAATAGAAAAGATTAATAAAGAAATACAGGAACACCTAAGGATGATAAAAGTAGAAAAAGTTTCGGGAGAAAAAACCAAATTTTTTCAAGGAAAGACTCCTGTAAAACGCCATAGAACAACTACTCGTATAGGTGTAAAGGGATTTGCGACGTATTCTACAAAGTACTACACAACTGGGGGAAAAGAGATATATTGGACAAGAAAAAAGGTAGTAAATGATCTCCGCTCGAAAAGTCAAAAATTTAAAACAGAGCTAAACGATCTAAAAAACAGAGCTAATAAAGTTGAAAAGAAAATTGAAAAACTTAGAGAGAAAGAGCTTAATGAGAATATATTAACTCAAGAAGAAATATCAGGTCCTACAAAAATTGAATGCCCTTATTGCAATACAAAAATAGATTCAAATCTCCAACAATGTCCTTATTGTGAGAAAATTTTTGTGGAAACCAAAATATCACCTCAATTAAAATATACTGAGTTTAGTTACCAACAAATTGAAGTATTATGCCCAAAATGTGGAAAACAATTAATTATTAGAAGTGGAAAATACGGAAAATTTTTAGGTTGTACAAGTTATCCTGAATGTAAATTTACATTCAATCCAGAATTTAAAAATCAAGAAGAAATTTTCTGTCCAAAGTGTGGAAAAGTATTAAGAGTAAAGACAGGAAAATATGGAACATTTGTGGGATGTAGTGGATATCCTGATTGCAGGTTTACTTTTGATTTAAGAAAATAATTTTGAGTTAATTTTAAAGTTATAACTAAGTTCTGTTTGTTTAACTTATAGAATATTGAGGTAAGTCAGCGTTAGTTAAATGTTAGAATTCTCTTGTTTACATTGTATTTGCCCCAGCAAATACATTGTAAACATGATAATTCGATATTTTGTACCATTTTGCTAGATATGACGGTGCATCATATCAACCTAAACTATCGTATAGGACAGCCTGATTTACCTCAAATTAATTATATCATGGCTTGTTTTTAAATTTGAAGTTCTTTAAATATCGAAATTCGGAGTAAAAATGTGAGTATTTTTCTTTATTCACCATCGTAGCGTATGAACATCTACCTTCGATATTTTTTAGAAGTTCATCGGTTCCAGCAAATTTTAATCTAGAATATTGGTATCGTAATTGATATAATGCTGCGCGTAAGTTTCTTATCCATGATCTCGGTAAAGTTAATTCATCTTTATGAACAATGATTCCTGTGACTTCTCTTTTTTAAAGTTTCTTGAATATCTCTCTTTTTTCCAATTCACTTTAAAGCCCCCCTTACGAATGCATTGAAAGACTTCATTCTGAAAGTCTTTAGGGATTTTCTTGTGAATTTTGCTCGAAAAAGTAATGTCATCAGCATAACGTGTGAATCTAAAGTTGAATCTTGTAGCGATTTCATTTAAACCTTTATCAAGCTCGATGCACACTAAGTTTGATAAAATAGGGCTGGTGGATGCGCCTTGAGGTAAATAAGGCAATCTATCTTTATAAAGTATCCACAGGTTCTTCTGTTTCGAATAATAACGTGGGGTAATTGTACACAGTCTCGCTAACAATAAAGACACAGATTCAGAATACCCTAAGCGCTGAAAAACTTCTTGTACTTTATCAAATTTAATTGAAGTAAAAAAATTCTTTAAGTCGATAGTATAGATAATCTCTGAATTAAGGTGAACTCTCGCGTTTGAAACTATAGAATACTCTTTTCTAAAACCATGCGCAAATTCGCTTGGTTCAATTAATTCTAAAATTCTGGTAAATATTATATTTTGAACCCGTTTTAAATCCTTTTTAGGAGCGACGATTTGACGATATCCCTCTCCCTTCTTTTTCAGTTTATAACTTCGATATAAGAATTCTTTCGGAGAGACTTCATTTTTGATTGTGAGGAGCTTTTCTAATTTAACGTAATCAAAATTAAACAATACCTGAAGGTCATTAGGTTCTAAGATTAAGGGAACTTTGTTCCTCTCTATTTTATGTTGGATCAATGTCTAATAATACTATAGTTCTTTCAGATTTTATAGATTTTTAAATTAAAATATAGAATGTAAAATATTAATTTTTAATTCTAAAACATTTATAATATTAAAGATCCTCAGTACGGGCTGGGAAAACGAGAATATCCTTTTATGGATAGATATAAGTACAATGTACAAAAAGTATACATATATTAATCAAATAATAAAGAGAGGGATTTTCTTTGAAATTTGTTATTCCCAATGTGGATCTTAAAAAGTTCTATAAAATATGTGCTTTTCAAAAAGTATCAGCTAAGGATGTAAGGCTTAATGAAAAAACAGTCAAAACTTATAAGAAATTTAGAGATTTTCTTTTCGGGGGGACTATTAAAGCAGAATCTAATACTATTTTTATGGATAACCTTCGGGAGAGTATACTTTCAAAAATTATATCTAGAGATGATCTATCTAAACTTGATAATAAACCACTTACCCCTATGATTCTTAAGAACTCTCTTGAAAGTAAAAAACACCAAATTTCCTTTACGTCGGTAAAGAATCTTCTCTCCTTGCTCATGAAGGCCTATCTCATTGATCAAATTCCCATCATGAAAACTATAATTATGGAAGATGAGGAAGCTCAAGATAAGGCTCTTATATATCATTATCTTTTAAGAAGTAAGGATTTTCTGAGTGTGAAGAAAGTAAAAAAGAGTTTTCGCAATTCACCGAGAGCACATCGGATAAATAATTACCTTATAGAGCTTTGGGTTGATAGTAAAGTGGATATTAAAGGTATCGATATCCCAAGGGAGCTTTGTAACGAATATGAATATACTAATTTACCACCTAATAAAGTAAAAGGTTATAAATCTATTGAAACTTATAGGATAAGAGAAACAGGTGAACTCAGAGCGTCAATCGCAATCTCTGATAATTACAAATTATTTCCTATAGGCGATTAAAAATCGTAGGGTACAATGATATCACAAATGCAATAAACGCAATGGAACAGTTTCAAGTTGAAAAACCTGAAATATTTAATAAAATACAGCAGGCGTGGTCACTTGCTCGCCCTATTAAAGCACCTTATAATGATGTTAAAAAATTTCTTATAAAATCATCTGAAATAGGTAATATATTAGAGGAAAAAGAGCGAGATATTGAATTTGGCCTTACTCCAGGGGGGATATACTCGATCTTCAGCGAAAAGACACAATATGGAATGGGAAAATCTCAGTTAGCTCATTTTTTAAGATTAATGTATGAAAATTCAACACCTAGAGGACTCTCGGATTATTTTATTTTTGATCCCTCAGAAGAAGGCTTTCTTAATTTTAAAGACAGAGTACGAGATTGCTTTAATAAATGTAGTAATGATACTAAATTTTATTTTTTTATTGATGAGATTGATTTAATTAGCGATCCCGAAATAACTGAGGAGGTTAAATATAGAAGGATTGAAAGATTTGGAAATATTCTCATAAAGACTTCCGAGGAAGCATATTATAGAGAGCTACCCTTTTATTTTTTTTTAGTTTTAAGTAAACGAATTCTTAATGATTTTGAACTACTGGCTCCACATCGTATAAGAAGGCGGATTAAACCTTTTCTCAGAGCTGACATTCCTCTCGATAAAAATGATATTGAGAAATTTGCGATTAATTTTTTTGCTCTTCTCTGGGCATCTAATTATAAGAATATTCAGATAAAATTAAGAGAATATCATTATAAATTCAAAGATATTATGGGCAATCTATTAACTCATCTTATCGAAAATTTAGATTCCCTAGGTCTAGATATTCAAAGTACAGTTGTAGGCGATTTGGTAGAAAGATTACGGAATATTTTTGAAATCATATTTGATGGGATTAATGATGATCATCTAAAAACTATAAATTTGGTTAATGCAAGCAATGTAGGAAAAGAACTCGAAGGAATTCTGAAAATTTACCTACGTACAAAGAACCGCCCTTTAGTAATTCATGAGAATGGAAACAAGATTACTGTAAATTACAGAGATGAAGAAAAATTTATTAATGGTCATAAGTCTGATGGTTATTATGATTTTCGAATAGGTGATAATGAAATTGGATTTATGCCCGTAGAGATAACTGCCCAGAAGAATGTTCACAAAGGACGAAAGAAAAAACAGCTTAGGGCTTTTACTGATAAGCATATATCTCTTTTGATCTGGATTTTTAGTGATAAGGATATTGTAAAAACCGAATTAGAGCAATTTGATGAAGAAGTTAAATATGGTCTAGTGAGAATTCTCCTACCACGAGATTTAATCCAATATATATTAATCGTTGAGGATAGAGCTTTCAGCTTACTTGAAGAATTCAGAAAAGACATAATGGGAAATATTGAAACATTCTTAAGAAAATATAGTAAAATTTTATTCAACCGTTGGATGATTGGACAACCAATAGAAGTACCACCTCAAGAAGAACGACCAGAGGTTGGTGGTGAAAGCGAGAGAACTGTTAATTTAGCAGATTTAGAAGATAGGGTTTCACGAGTCCTAGAAAACGTATTCCAATATTTAGAAGGAGCATCAAAAAGAAGAAATAGTGGTATGAAAACTAGACTCGAGGAAGAACTGAAAAGATTAGCCATACCACTTCAAAATTTAGGGATAGAAATTACTTTATTTGAATCAAATACTATCTATAGAGAAATAGCACAAGCCTTGAAAGATGCTGGACTATGTCGGTATAATAGCTTAGAAAACAATAATTATCTTGTCAAAGAAGATATATTTACTGTAGCCAAAGCAGTTAGTAAGTGCAAGGATGTTATTATGAGTAGGATTAAAGATAATATTTAATTTGAAAAAGTAAAAATAAATAAAAAAGTTCTAAGATTAAATAGGGTGAATTCTTACTAACACTTAATCGATCTGGTTATAAGAGATATTAATTCATTTCATGGAATCTGAGCTTGGCAATTCTGAGAAAGATTTGTATCTACGTTCTCTACAGAAATCAATTTGTTAAATACAGCTTTAAGATTATAGGGATTTTGATAACAAGAAAGGTAAGGTCTCTATTTTTTATATTAGTGTGTGATTTCATAGATTTAACAAAGTATTTAAATTATACTAATAATTTAAAGGCAAAAATGGATTCAATAGAGATATAGCCAATGAAAATTTTATATGTTAATCCATCGCGTATCGAAGCGGGGCTCGATGCAGTAGTAAAAGGAACTCCTCTTAACCTTATAACTATTGCAGCAATGGTTCCTGAACATGAAGCACAAATATTTGATTTTAAGGTTCAAAAATATAAGGAAAACAGATTCCGCACAATGTTGAACAAAGCTGATGTTGTTGCTATTACTAGCATGACACCCCAAATCTCTAACGCCTTTGAAGTGGCTGAAATGGCTAAAGACCAGGGGTGTACTACAATTATGGGAGGTTATCATCCAACTTTAGCACCGGATTATGTAGCAAAACATCCTGCTGTGGATTATGCTATCCGTGGTGAAGGTGAATATACGTTTCGAGAATTAATACAATTCCTTGACGGAAATAAAAATATAGGGACAATCAAAGATATTGATGGAGTGTCATACAAAGATAAAGAAGGTAAAGTGAAACATAATCAAGAGCGGCGATTAGAACTCAACTTGGATAACTTTGCCTTACCTAGAAGAGATCTCTTGGATGAAAGCAAATATCTATTTATAGGAGTAGAATCTTCCCGAGGTTGTCCCTATAATTGCAAATTCTGTTGTATAACAAAGATGTGGAGGAATTCAGATAGCCCTGTGACTTATCGAACTAAGTCTACCCGTAGAATAATGCAAGAAATATATGATATCAATTGGAAAAATGGTTTCATCTTTTTTTGTGAAGATAACTTTACAGTTAAAATAAAAAGAACAAAGAAAATCCTAGAGACACTAATTCGTTCAGGAGTTCCGAACAAAATATATTTTTCTTGCCAATCTCGAGTAGATACATTATATCGTAATCAATGGTTAATTGATTTAATGCAGAAAGCAGGAATAAGACAAGTTTTTCTTGGAATTGAATCAGTACATCAGCAAAGCCTTGATGCAATGAATAAGCAAAATACTACTCCTGATATGGTTAGAAAAGTCGTTTCTTTACTTCAAGACCGCGGAATTTCCATTTTTGGAGGTGTAATCATTGGCTTCCCTGGAGAAACCAAAACAATGGTAAGAGAAAACATTCAATTTGCTCGTTCACTTAATTTAACGATGATACAGTTTACACCAATAACTGCTTTTCCAGGTACTGAATTTTACGATGAAATGGAAAAAAAGGATATGGTAACGAGTCGAAATTACAAGCATTACGATTTATTTCATCCAATGATGCGAACTGAAGAACTCACCAGTAAAGAAATATATCGGTTAGTTGGAGAGGCATATTCTGCGTATTACCTGGCCAGAAATAAGTGGCTTGTAATGCTAACGAAAAGATATGCTAATCCCTTTGGGGTATTCAATTGGATGGGCAAAAGAATTCCTCGATTTGCTAAAGCATTTATTGTAAATGGAGTAGGAATGCTTCATTCAATGGGAATGACAACAGGGATAATTTCTGATGAAATGAATGAAATCATGGAAAGAGCAGAATTAGAAGAAAACCCATTAAACTCGCAACAAAAATCCAAAGCGGCAATATTAGCTCGACATTAATAAGTAAAAAAGTCAAAAGGTTAAATAGAGTGAATTCTTACTAACATTTAATCGATCAGCGTATAAGACATATAAGTTCAATTTATGCAATCTGAGCTAGACAAAACAGACAAGGGCATGTTTCTGCGTATTTTGCAGAATTCTTCTTATTACAAGCAGCTGTTGGGCTTTAATAATTTTGAGAAACAGAAAAGTAAGGTTTCTGTTTTTCATATTAGTAAGAGGATTCAAAGTCTAATTGATCGAACTAGACGGGACAAGATCTCACGAATAATCCCTATTATCGGGATAGACGAAGATGAAGAAACTCAATTTTATGATTTATTAAATAGCAATTTAAAGGATTTTCGAATTGTTTTTATCCCGAGTCCACCAAGTGGCATAGATTTCTATTACCATATATATATGTGCATAATTGAAGAATTTGGACTTGAAATTTTAGAAGAAGCCTCAAATAATTTAATTAAAAGATGTCTCGATGATAGAAAGCCTCAAATTGATGAGATTCTTAAAAAAGGAATTGAAAATTTTACGGGTAAGAGATTTAAGTGCTTTAAAGCGTTACTGAGTTACACTTTAGATTCAAAAAAGCGGGACTTGGCAAGAAAATGGCTTATCTTAGATGAATTAACTGAGGGTGAAATCGAGGATCTTGGTATAAAATCTTTCAATGAAAATGTAAGAGCATTTGAATTAATTAAAATCATAAGCGAGTCTTTGGAGAATCCAATTCTTCTATATTTTGAAGATATAGAAATGCCAAATGTAGGTATATTAGAATCATTAAAGAGACTACATCATGATATAAAGAATTTAACAATTTTAATGATGATCAACAGAATAACTTGGGATCATATTTCAAACAATAATGATCAATCCTTTCTCTCAATTTTGGAACCAGAACAAACTTTTTATGAATTTGAGAGTGTTAAAAGGTTTGTTCAAATTGCCATGGAAATTTATTGGACTCAGAATGATATTAAACCTCCAGAGAATCCATTTTTTCCTCTTAGTGAAGAATTACTAAAGAAATTTTTTAGAAAATTAAGAGGAGATGTAAAAAGTTTTTTAAACCTCTGTATTAACTCAATAGAAGAGATTGGTTCGGGAGAAGTCACATTAGAACAACTACTTGAAAATAAAAAGAAAGAAACCAATCTTGTAATGTAAACAAATTACGTGTCAATTAAGTATCTTCGGGGATTTTGAGCGATTCTAATATAGGATTAAAAAATACTTCTTCAAAGTTTTTCAGTCCTAATAGCTCAAAGAAATGATTATGTAAGAATTCTTTGAGTTTAAGGAAGTAATAACTTTGGTCAATTACATTATATTTTCCTTTAGTATTGATTTTATTTAGTTTTAAAGGTTCTAATCTTTGTATTACCAAGAAAAGGAGTAATTTAACAAATAATTCTTGAATAAGCACTTCATCAGCACTAGTTAACTCATAGTTATCATGTACAGATAAAGTTTTAAGAGCATAAACTTTTAAAACGCGATTTTTTAAAGGTTCGGGTAAATTTAAAACATCTATTTTATGAATAATTTCAGGTTCGTCAGAAGTTTCTATTTGTGTTTCACAAAATTTCTCAAAATATGAACAGAAGCGGATGAGGAATTTAAAGGAGTCAATTTTTTCCTTTATTTTCCATGAGTTAAATAGATTTCCCCAGAGTCCCAAATCCAAATCTTTCAAGGCTTTTAAAATCGCTTTTTGCGTTTTTTCGTTTATTTCTTCGTTATAGTAGGCACTATCTTTGAAGGGCTTTTCAATGGTGTGGAAATTGTAGGAGTAAGTCTGTCCTTGTTCTATGAATTCCTTTCTATGCAGTATAGACTTGGAAGTTTCCAATAGTTCTTTTTCGCCTATTTCTGCAGCGAATCTTATGACATATCCGCAATCAGGACAGCTTGTAATCCAAGATCGTCGTATGATTTTGGGTGGTTTGAGTGTAGAATTAGTTTCTTTGCTTAAATGAAATAATTTTCCATTATTTGGCAAGTCAAGCTCAAATTTTATTTTTTCTAAATGGAAAAAATCTGGGATAAATTTCGAGTCACATAACGGACATTTGATTGTTCCTTTACTATTAGGAGCTTTTTTTGCCAGTTTAACCCACTTTATTAGATTGATATAAACTTTTCAAGTATGCTTTAAGCCACATAAGTATTAAAAACTATCGATTAATGAGAGATTAAGGGGTAAATAATTTTAAGGGTGTTAAATTATTATAACTCAACAAAAGAAGTGTAAAAAAGTGATTTAATATGTTTAAAAAGTTTTTAGATAATGTATCGGATGCTTTGGGAATTACAGATAATAAAATTAAAGACATCATCAAAGAGAGTAATCAATACATTAAGGGGGAAGAAGAGATAACTAAAGAAATTAAGAATACTGTTGCCGCATTGAAAAGTTATGCGGAAGTTGAAACTCCTTCTTTAGGGCAAGCTTTTAGTTCGTTAGCGAATACTTTCGAAATTATTGAAGCAGAACGATTAGAAAAGGTTAATAAACTTCGAGATGAATATATCGGACCTTTAAATGAGTTGTTAATCGACTTGCAAAAACTTAAAACAGAACAGAGTGAAGCAGAAAAAGCTGCAAAAGAATTAGAAAAAGCCGAAAAGCAGCTTAACAAGGCCAAAAGCAAACCTAAAGAGAAATTGAAACCAAATGAGATTGAAACTGCAGAGAGTAAACTTAAGGCTGCGACTGATAAAGCGAATAAGGAGAAAGATGATGTAAAAGTAGCTACTGAAGAGTTCAACAAAGCTAAATTAGAAACAATGCAAAAAGTGCTTCATAAAATGGTAGAAATTGAAACTGCCTACCATGAAAAGATTCTTCAGTCCATAGCAGGTGTAAAAGAGAAGGCTGATGCTATCAAAATTGAAGAAGAGGCAAAAATAGAATAATCTTTTTCCCAATCCTTTATTTTTTATTTTTTTTCTTTTCTTAATGTTTTTTTCCTATAGAATTATATTAAAATTATAAGATTTTTGTTGTTCATATCAATGGGTAAAAAAGAAAATGTAGATTATGAAGTTCAACCTTTTCCTCAAGTAAGGAGGGTAGTTGCTGAAACATTTTCTTAT
>JBHLRJ010000086.1:0-17674 GCA_048882645.1 Candidatus Thorarchaeota archaeon | reverse complement strand
CTGGATTCTCTGGTAATAAGGTTACCATGTCATCTCCTTCAATATTAGATTTATCTATACCTGCATCAGCACAAACGAATCCATGCTTAGTCTCCGTTATTAAAACATGTTCAGATTTTATTATTTCGTTAGACTCATCTAATATTAACTGAATTAATCTAGGATCTTTCATGGGAAGTCCTTGGTTTTTTGCTTTTGGGGAGATATCAGATGATAATTTAAGTGCTCTCTGACTAGAGATCACATCATTTAAATTCTTAGTTCGACCATTACTTTTAGACACAACTGATTGAGCTATCACGAGTATATCTCCATTTTCTAATGATAATCTACTTTTCTGAAGACTTCTGATAATAATAGCCGGAATATTATCCCCTTTTTTAACTATCGGTATATCCTTTAAACCAATTATTTTAATTTCATTTCCAAAGTTCATAATAAATCAATATGAGATATTTAAATATCTTTTTATATCTGATTTTTCGCTTTCTGCGAGTTTTTCATACTTCTGAGGAATCGCGCAACAAGCAGAAAAAAATTTAAATTGAGTGTTAGAATTATGCATTTTCAACCATTTCAATGTTTCTTTTGATGGGAGTTCGATTCTGGTAATACCTGTTTGTAAAGCTTTTTTTTCAATTTCTACTTTAATATTCCCACGTGGGCGCATACACCCTAGAGAGATTTCTGTCTTGGGAAAAATAAATCGAATTAAAGATATTATTTTTGCTATATTTTCTGGTGTCGGCATGTCAAATTTAACCTTAGAACTTTTTGGAGGGATTAATGCGATAACTACTATTAAGGATGGATTTCCTAAGGTTTCTTTGATAAATTTTAAAGAATCTAATTCTCTATGTATTTTACCATAATGCAATCCAACACAAATATGGGGAATTACATTTAAATCGTATTTTTTTAATAGATTGATTGCCCGTCTATATTCACTTAATTCAATATCCATATGATAAATCTTTTTTATTACATCTTCATCCATATTGATATCAAATGAAACTATATCTACGTTGGCTTCAGCAAGCTTTTTCGCAGTTATTTCATTCAACAATCCTGTATGAGTATTTATAATCAAATTAGTTTGCTTCTTCACTCTTTTTATAGTATCTAAGAAATTTAATAATGGTACTGATCCATCCAAATCACTTCCACCTGAGATTAAAGCCCCTACTCCTTGTTTTCTTGAGAGTTCTATTAAAAAAGATTCTAAATCTCGATTTTTTAATATTTGTTTCATCCCTTTCAAATATTTTTTATTACAATGCTCACATTTTAAAGCACATTCACTCCCAGTTATACTAATCGCAGGAAATTTTTTTGATGGGTTATAAATCTTCAAGACATCTCCAAAGTTCTTCTTAGTAATATCTCGAGCAAGGATAAAAAAGGGTTCTAAACTATGAGTTTCTAAATTTAAATATTCAGAATAATCTGACCATGAAGCTTTTCCAACTTCAATTAAATTTAACAATTTTTGAACTCTACTCATACTTCTTTAACCATCTATCATTTGAATATTTATGTTTTAGTAATTTCTCTGCTAATTTTTGCTCTTCCTCAGAAATAGTATCTTCTTCAAGTTTTATGCCTAAAGAACTTTCAAATCCATACTTTAATGAATTTAACAATTCTTCCTCATTGTAATTTTGCAAGAAATTTTTAATACCGATACATTTAGCTCGTACAGATCTAACCATTCGTGTTTTTCCAACATTTTCAGGAGCTTTTAATACAGAATACATTAATTCGGGATCGATATCTAATAGTATTGTACCATGTTGCAAAATATAACCTTTTTTTCTGACTTGAGCATTCCCTGAAAATTTCTTTCCATCTAATAAAATTGCTGGACAATGGATAACATCTTTTTCAGTTTTTAATCCATAGTGCTGTAAACCCATTATAATTCCTTGTGTAATTATCTCAAATTGCTCTATCACGTTTTTGGCATTCAAATTCTTTAAAAAATTTATGGGACAAATTATTGAATAAGTAATCTCTCTTTTTTCATCATGGAAGACCGCCCCTCCTCCAGTTATTCGCCTGACAATATTAAATCCTTTCTTTTTCGAGTATTCCACATCTATTTCATTATTTAGACTTTGATTTCTTCCTATGCTAGCAGTTGAAGGTTTCCACTTGTAAAATCGTAAAGTATTTGGCGATTTTCTATCAATTGCTAGTTCTAATAGAGCTTCATCCAAAGCCATATTCCAAAAACCTGTTCCGACCTCTATTGGTAGATATCGCCACATCTTCATTATAGATTTGCCTGGCTTTTAAATTACTAAATTTTGTAATAAATTATAGATTTCTTGCTGTTCTATTTCATTTAACATTCTCGGATAATTATAAATAGGACCCGAAGGCTTAGATGTATAATAAGGACGATTACATCCGGGACATCCTGAAGTGAGGAAAGCATTACTATTATCAATTATGTTTTTTAATTCTTTTTTGCTGACGTTGATGTTTATTAAGTTTCCTTTTAAATTAAAAGTAAAGTCTTTTAATTCTTTGTTCTTATTGACAATTAGGTATCTTCCTAATTGTACCTTTCTAAAAGTTAAGAGGGATGGTTGATTAATACTCTCAAATTTTGTCCCTTTTATAGGAGTAAATGCAAAAAGCGAAACAAGAATTCCTAACCTATGTAACTCCCCAATGCGTTCCAGTAACTCTTTTTCTGTTTCTCCTAATCCTATTATTATATGAGTACTGACAAAACCTTTCGAAAATACTTCCAATGCTTCCTTTAAGGTTTGAATGTGATTCTCCCATCTATAAGGTCCATTTACTTTACTACCCTTGATCTCTTCGAAAATCTCGGGGGTGCAACCATCTAAAGCAATTCCCACTCTCTCTATGCCCATATGTTTTAATTGATTTAACTCATCTTTCGGCATTGGAGGAAGAGCAACAGATATAGGAATATTAATATTTTTTTTAATGTGGAGTATAATCTCCTTTAAATCATTAAAGTTTCCTTGATAATTAAGTGTCTGAATACAAATTCTTTTAAATTTCTTTGATGGTTGAATATACTTTAACTTGGTTAAAAAATCTTTAAATAAGAAAACTGGCCAAATAATTCGAGATAACCATTCCTCTGAACTACTTGATGAACGAGCCTGAGGACAAAAACCACAATTTGCGGTACAATGCCCCTCTTTATATGTCATTATATAACAAGTAGTTGGAGGATCTTTGAAATTTGCTATTGTTCCTAATTTTAATACAGAGGCACTTCCTAATGACACTCTTATTTTTTCTATATCCATAACTCTCCCTAGTAATTATGGAAAATTAAGTTTTATTCCTACTCATTATAATCTATTTACAAAATACATTCATTGATATTTTAAGAACTGTTCGAATTGACTATTTACTTCATAAATAATTTATTGAATAAATTATTAAAATATTAAATAGAATCTGTTTCCCCTAATTTTAAAAGGTATGGTAAAGTTTTATGGTCGAATATGATCCAGATAAAATCGAAAAGAAATGGCAAAAAAAGTGGGAACTTGACAATATATTTGCTGTTAAGGTAGATCCTAAGAAGAAGAAATATTATGTGTTAGAAATGTATCCTTATCCTTCTGGTAAACTTCATATGGGACACCTTAGAAATTACACCATTGGTGATTGCTACGCTAGGTTTAAGAGAATGAATGGTTTCAATGTTCTATATCCAATGGGATATGATTCATTTGGAATGCCCGCAGAAAATGCAGCAATTGATCATGGTGTTAATCCAGAAGAATGGACTAACAAAAATATAGAAACGATGAAAAATCAGCAAAAAAGGATCGGGCTTTCGTATGATTGGACAAGGGAAGTATATAGCCATAATCCTAATTATTATAAATGGGATCAATGGTTTTTTTTGAAGATGTTAGAAAAGGGATTAGCATATAGACAAGAAAGTTATGTTAATTGGTGTCCTAAGTGCATTACTGTATTAGCCAACGAACAAGCTCAAGGAGGAAGATGTTGGAGATGCAATTCTATAGTTGATCAGAAATTTTTAACTCAATGGTTTCTTAAAATTAAGGATTACGCAGAGGAACTCCTAGAGGGACTTAATATAGTTGACTGGCCTGAAAAGGTAAAAATAATGCAGCGAAATTGGATTGGGAAATCGGAAGGAACCATTATCAAATTCCCGATTGTAGGAGAAGATCGGACTATAGATATATTTACTACTAGACCTGATACACTTTATGGTGTAATGTTTATGGTCTTCGCTCCAGAACATCCTTGGGTTCGAGATTGGGTGAGTGGCTCAAAATATGAGAAAAACTTCAATATACTTTATGACGAGGTAATGCATCAAGATAGATTTGAAAGAACTGATATAGAAATTGAGAAAAAAGGTTTATTTATAGGTAAATATGCTGTAAATCCGATAAATAATGAAGAAATTCCTATTTATATAGGTAATTTTGTAATTTATGAATATGGAGCAGGTGCTGTTATGGCAGTACCTGCCCATGATCAAAGAGACTTTGAATTCGCCAAAGAGTTTAATATTCCTATTGAAATAGTAATTCAACCTCATGATTATGAATTAAATCTCGATAAAATGACCCGGGCTTATGAGGGTGAAGGTATCGTTGTAAATTCAGAAGAATTTAATGGAATGGAAAGCCGTTTAGCTATTGATGCGATTACTGCGAATTTAGAAGAAAATGGATTGGGATATGCTACAATAAATTATAAACTAAGAGACTGGGGAATTTCGCGTCAGCGATACTGGGGATGTCCAATTCCAGTGATTTATTGTGAGGACTGTGGTGTGGTTCCTGTACCATATCAAGATTTACCTGTTTACTTGCCAAAGGATGTATCATTCACAGGATCGGGTAACCCATTAGAAACTAGTGAAAGTTTTATTAACACACGTTGCCCAAAGTGTGGAAAAAAGGCAAAAAGAGAAACTGACACTATGGATACTTTTATTGATAGTTCTTGGTACTTTTTTTCTTTCTGTGATCCACCTTCTGTTGAGTCAGACATCCCTTATAGCAAAGATATCGTAAATTATTGGGGTAATGTCGATCAATACATAGGTGGCATAGAACATGCCGTCATGCACCTAATCTATGCGAGATTTTTCACAAAAGTTGCTCGTGATCTTAATCTTCACAAATTTGACGAACCGTTTCAATCCTTACTTACTCAAGGAATGATTAACAAAGCTCAACCATTTTGTCCTAATTGTAATATCTTCCTTATGGAAGTAGACTTAAAGAAGAAGAAATGTAAAAAATGTGGTAACACAAATCTTATTCAGAAATCTGTTAAGATGAGTAAAAGCTATGGAAATACCGTTGATCCTGGAGAAATTATTAAAAAATATGGGGCAGACGCAGCAAGATTTTTTATACTATTTGGAGCGAGTCCTACATCAGGATTGGAATGGTCTGAAGAAGGTGTGGACTTTGCTAATAGATTTATTAGAAATACCTTTATAATCTTAACAGATCCTCCAAAAAAGACAAGGAAGAATTTAACAGTTAGGGATAACTTAATCAAGTATTATTTAAACAAGACGATAAAGGAATTCACAGAAAATATGCAAATTCTAGCAATTAGAAATGCTGTAAATACATTAATACAATTTTCCTCAGAACTGACTAAGTATAAGGATGAAGGAGTGAACAAGGATGTTTTTAAAGAATGTGTCGAAAAACTAATCTTATTACTTCATCCCATTGCTCCTCATATGACTGAAGAAATTTGGGATATTCTTGGGGGAACAGGGTATGCTAGTCTAGCTACCTGGCCTAATCACAATAAAAAATACCTTACAGAGGAAGCAGATTATAAGTGGAGATTAATGAACAATATACTCGATGATATCAATAAAATTAAAGCTGTAATGAGAAAAGAAAAATTGAGGAGTATCACGATTATAATTGCTGATGAATGGAAATTGAAATTCTATGATATAGTGATGAAATTGTTAAGGAAAACTAAGAATAAAGGAGAAATTATGAAGAAGTTAGTGCAAGACGATAATTACAAAAAACGTAGCAAGTTAATTTCTAATTTTGTTGGGAAAATTTTAAAAAATGTTGGAAAATATCCAAAATATACTTTATCTTCAATCGAAGAATTTAAATTTTTTAAAGATATCAAACCTGTCATCGAGAAAAAGTTTGCAACTAAAGTGGAAGTCATTTTTGAAAAAGAATCGAAAGAACAAAAAGCATCTCAATCACTTCCAGGCAAACCAGCTATTTTAATTACATAGTAGGATTTAAGGATTATTTTAGATTTTCTTTAAAATCAAATTATTTTAAATAATATTATTTTAATTTAAGATTAAATAATTATATTCAGAAAAAATTTTTCTACTAAAAAAACTGGATTTAAATATACATATTTAGGATTCTAAATATATATGACTATATATGAGCTTAGTATCATCTCAACTACTGGTTTCCCATATTATCATAAGGTAATAAAGTCAATACCTGAAGGTGTAAAAATTTTCCTTAGGTTTTTCGATTTCTCTAAGGAAAAATCTAGGGTTCATGACTTATTAGATTCTGATTCAAAATTTGATCTTACTGCGGGATTAATTTCCGCGTTGTTTGAATTTGCTCGAAATATAAATAAAAAAATAGAGAGATTGGAATTCAAAGCTCAAAATAAAAATGAGAATATCGAAAAAGAAAATGATCTAAATCAAATTGAGAGTGATGTATTAATAACGACTCAAACTGAGCCTTTTTTGCTTCACAAATCAGTACGAGAAAAAATTAAGTTAATCTATACTAATTATATTATTTCTAAAGCACCCCTAGATTCTGCGGATGCAATTTCGGAAAATGAAGAGAATAAAATAATTAAAATTTTAACCGATTCACAAGCTAGAAAAAAGATTATGGATCATCAAAATGAAATTAAACGTATCGCAAATGATCATTTAAGTGAAATGAAAGGATATGGATTAAGAGGTATTTGCATCACCACATTTGACCTTTCACCAATTATTTCCTATAGTAAGAAATATTCTTTAGAGGATGTTAATGGAATTTTAAGACATATAGGATATATTCCAGATATAGCTTCATTTGAATGGATTTATAGGCAATCATTCTTTTTGGACGAACAAATACAAGTCTGTATTATTAAATCTGGAGTTGGCACCACAGTTGAAAATTCTTTATTCGAGCCATATTTTTATTTACTTTTTGCTGATCCTTTAAGTATTTTTGGGGAATTTCCAGAAATCTTGACTAATTCTTTTAATACTATTCTTAGTTAAAATTAAAACTTAAATAATAAATTAGTATATCAGTGCTATCAATAGTAAAAAATAATATTGTTATCTAGTTTCTTGTATTCTCAGCAGCCTTAATTATGTGAGCAAGCGATTCTGCTTGTAATGAGGCTCCCCCTACTAATCCACCATCAATATTTTTCTTGTTAAATAATTCTTCAGCATTTTCTGGTTTTATCGATCCACCATATTGGATTCTTACAGTCTCTGCCGTTTCAAGATCAAATTTTTCAGATATTAATTGACGAATAAAGATGTGGATTTCTTCTGCTTGTTCTGGTGTTGCCGTGATACCTGTACCTATTGCCCAAATGGGTTCATATGCTATAACCGTCTGTTGAAATTGATCCTTATTCAAATCTTTGAAAGTCTCATTCAACTGATATTTTATTATCTCTTTAGTTTTACCAGCTTCTCTTTCTTCTAAATGCTCTCCTATACAAACAATGGGATTTAAACCAATGGATAATGCTTTTTTTAATTTCTTATTAATTAGATCATCTGATTCATTAAAAATGTTTCTTCTTTCACTATGACCAAGAATTATATGTTCAACTCCCAGTTCTTTTAGGAAATTTGGAGATATTTCACCTGTAAAAGCTCCATTCTCCTCAAAGTACATGTTTTGAGCGCCTAATTTAATGTTTGTACCCTTCAATATTTCATAAGTACTCATTAAACTAGTAAACGGGGGTGCAATCATAACTTCAACATTCGTTATTTGCTTTATTAACGGAATTAACTCGAGTAGCATTTCCTTAGATTCATTAGGAGTACCCCTGTTCATTTTCCAATTTCCCCCTATTATTGGTATTCTCATTTTCTTCTACCACATTTTATAAATTGAATTTTGAAATTTCAAACTATAATCATTTAAGGTCTGAATACTATAAAATTCTAACTAAACATTTGTAAAAAATAGGACCAAAAAGAATATAATATCTATTCAGATTTTGGTAACTTTTCAGGTAATTTAGTTGCTTTTAAAAGTTTTTTTACTTCGTTTACATCTGGAGCTATAATTGCTGGTAGCCCTAATTGGGTTCGTCTCCGTTCTATTGCAGGTTGCATTGGAATTGCTTTTCCATATTCTAAAACGGTTGATGCCTGACCTGTATAATGAGCTGGTGCTTCACCACGTTCAACACTTAAATTCTTTAAGATCGTAAAGATTTCAGTAAGTTCGACCTTTTGGGGACAAACCTCATCACAGGTATCGCATACAGTGCACCCCCAGATATTAAAAGCATTTTCGGGTCCAAATATCTTTTCTTTTAATCCCAATAAAGCATCGAGAATTAAGCGTCTTGGATTATACCTCCCTTCAGTGACTTGTGCTACCGGGCATGCCCCACTACATGTAGCACATTGATAACAATATGCTAAAGTATTTCCAATATCATTACCAAGAATTTGGTTTCTGAATTCAAAATCTATTGTTGCCATTTCAACTGATCAGTTTATTTTAATATTATATAGTATAACTTATTGTCGATTTTAAAATTAATTCTTTTGAAATTTAGTCTTTAACTAAAACTCTAAACTTTTAAATTCTAAATGAAATTAATAAAAGCAATTAAATATTTATTCTGATAAGTATAATTTAAATCTTAGACTATAGCAAACATTTTTAGAATTGAAAAGAAATGATTAGAATAGAGGAACTAAAAAAGTTTGGTCTTGAAATTTCAGAGACTATGAATGAGGGCAAGGTAATTGTAGATGTCTACACTGAAATTTGAGTGAACTACTCACCCAAACAGGAATGGTGTGGCCCCTGCAAATTCTTGAGCCCAATATTAGAAAAATTGAAGGAAGAAGGATTAATAAAGTTATTAAAGGAAGATTTAGATAAAAATAGACCTTTAGGTGAAAGGTTCGGCATTACAGCTATACCAACACTTTTATTTTTCAAAAACGGTGAACTCTTAAATCACCCTATAGAAATTCAAGGCCGGTTGCTTGTTCGAAACGGAATTATGGTAGGAGCTCCTGGAGAACAAGTTATGAGAGAAGTTATTGAACTAATGTAGGTTTTCTTAATCCCATTTTTTTATTTCTTTTTCTATATTTATTTGACTAAATCATACAAATAATCTATTAAACAGATTAAAAATTTTTTATTTAATGAAATTTTTACATAAGTAAGTTAATTTGAGATTGGTATAAAGACAAATGAATTTTTCAAGGAAAGAGCTAATAAAAACCGAGGCAACGATGAATCAAATGAGAAATTCTATTCATATTTTAGCAAGTTTAATGGAGAAAAATGGTGTTTCTGACTTGAAAACTAAATTAAGGGAAATGGGACAGAATATCGCTCGAACTTACATTCAATATTGGAGTCCAACAAAGACAGTTAACATCTCCAATCTAAAAGATGTATTAACCACTATTTATCAAAAAATCTTAAACAGTTCAATTTCGATTGAAATTGTTGATAATGGAAATTTAGTCAAAGTTCGCGATCATAATTGTGCCTTATGTAAATATCAATATGACGATACTGAAATCGCCGGTTGTGAAATTATATTAGGAATGGTTTCAGAAATAGTTTCTCAAATTAATAAAGATTCTCAAGACACAAACCTTCTGTATTTAGAACCAATTGAAGTCTCTGAATCTCGTGCATATGGAAATAAAATGTGCAATCAGATTTACAAATACAAATTAGGGAGGAGCTAAAGATGGGTGCATTTCAGTGGTTGATGAAAAAAATCACGAAAGTATTCGGCCGTTCTACTAATGCCTTGTTTTATACATTACTTTACAGGGAGATTCTCAAAGAAATCAATGAACTTACTAATAATGAGGAAAATAGTCTTATAATCTTGAGGGAAATTGGCAAGAGAGCAGCACAAGAATCATGTGAACGTCATTCAAATATTTTTAAATTTATGCCTGGATCTCCAAATAAAGTACTAGAATATTTTGAAATCCTCTGGGTTGTTGTGTTCGGTAGAGAGTTAGATGATTATTCCTATGAAGAAATACCAAAGGAAGATTCAAAGTATAATGATTACGTTTTAAAAATTAATAAATGTCCAATTTGTGCAGGGTATGGACAAGATAGTGAGGATACATTCGATTTCAAAAAAGTAAAAGCTAAAGATACGGAAGGTTTAGCATGTGGACTTTGTGGAATGTTAGAAAGTGTTGCTAATTTCATACTAAAAATTAAAAGGAATGATTATCGAATTCAAATAGTTGAACAAGAGTGTATCGCTAAAGGAGGAGATTGTCTGCAATTTATCTGCAAAATCCATGACTACAAAGAATGGAAAGAACTAATGGATTTAAGAACTAAAGAAAGAACCGTTTTAGAAATTAGTTTTGATGAGGAATTTGAGGAAGAAGTTATCCAAGAAACAAAACTTGATATATTAGACAAGCTTCAGGATGTCATATCTATTGATAAATTAGAAGAATACCTCGATGAGCCATTAGAAACAATTAAAGCAAGAATTTCTGATATAATTAAAGATAAACTAAACATGGAACCGGAGCATTTCTTTGATTATTTTAGGAATTATGAAGATGATATGATTCGAATAATAGGATATTTAGGGGTTCATCTCATGAACGAATATGGAGGATTTCTAAAAAAATCTCTTGAGAATGAATGGTTCGCCAAAGTGTTTGGTTATATATTTAAACAACTTAAAGAAATGACCTTGTTATTTATACCTTTGGATGTCATTAGAGATTATAACGAATTACTTGTTAATTTTCTTGAGGGAATAGCACCAGAAGAAATGGTCGAGAATATCAAATCATTTACGGGGAGAGACACAATAAATTATCTTTTTGAAGGTGCTCAAATGGCACTAGAAAATTTAGGTATTGAATTTGCTGAACTTAAAGAAAATGTCTGGGAAGAACTTAAAAAAGAAAGAGAGAATGGATTAGTCTCCTCAGACGCTTCCTCAATTGACAGAACACGGGAGAGGGTTCCTCAATTTATTAATATTATTCAAGAATTCTTAATGATCATTAATGATATTCTTACTTTACCCATTAGAATATTAATTTCTGAAAGTCACTATGGACTAAAAACAGCAATCAATTCTATTGTATCTGAAGAAGAAGGTTTATATGGATCGATAAAAGAACGATTTGATAATATATTTGATAAAATTGAAGAAATTAGAAAATAGGATTACATAATAGCTTCAAGATTCATTATTTTCTATTTTGATACATATCATAGAGCCAATCTACAATATATTGGTAAAAAAATCTTTCTCTTAACACATCATAATGCGATTTTCCTTTAAGGCTTGTTAATTTTGCAATGTCTTTAGATTTAATTTTATCTTTCACAACCAAATCCATACGTGTCATAAATTGATCTCTTAATTCTATTCTCATTAGAATTATTCTAATTGCATTTGAAATCTTAGTTATTATCAATTCTAAATCAGACTTATGTTGCTGTTGAATCTCATTTATTCGATACAAGTAATTCTTTATTTTTTGAAGAATTAAATCTTTATTCTGATAATTAATTAGTTTTTTTGGATCAAGAATATCTGATAAAAACTCTATAATTTGATTTCTGATATTAATTTTTATTTTAAAATTCGTTAACTCCTTTTCTAATTTTTTAAGAAATTTATTTTTGAGAAATTGTTTAAATTTAATAATTATTGCTTCAGTTTCTTTTTGATCTGAACATATCTCGATGATTTCTCCTTTAGGAGTGGAATATGTAAAACCTAAACCTTGGGGTCCTAATCCTCCTAAAAGAATCATAGAGATGCTATAAAAATTATAGATCTCTTTTGACATAATGTTGTTTTCATTTTTTAAAATATTCTCAAGTGAAACAAGATGACGTTTAATTTCCCGATACTCACGATTTTCCTCGTTATCAGAAAAATATGATTTATATAATACATTAAATTCTATGAATCTCTTTGAATTATCAATTTCATTACCTTCCGTTTTACTTATTTTGTTTATATTAAAAGCATGGTTCACTTTGAAGGTTTCCATAAATTGCATAACAGAACTTAAATATCTTACACTAAGACCATATACAAAATAGTGATTAAAAAAAATATTTTTAATGTAATACATCAACTCGTCTCGATCAGTGTAAAACTCATTAGAACTTTCCATAAAATGCTTATAAAGCTCTTGAATAAATATAGAATGGATAAAAAAAATAAAAGAATCTGATAGTTTATTGAATAAATCCCTTAAATTAGCTAAAAGCAATTTATCTTTCTTGATTTCTCTGATAGAACGTTTTTCTCGTTCAGATAATCTTTTTTCTAACAAGCCATAATCAACACAAAACCTTAAGATGTCAATTAGTTCGCCTAATGCTGTACTGTTTCCCCCAGAAACTTTGTCAATACATTCCATCAATAATTCGGAAATTAAATTAAATCTTCTAGGTATTTTTTTTACATCTATAAATATGTTCAAATCAACAGAACCATCTAATAACTCCTTGAAACTACTAAAAGAGCCCTCTTTCAAGTATCTAGCTAAGTCTTTATAATAAAGTTTTTCAATAGATTCTTTATTTTTTGAAACTGAAATCTTTACATTAAGGTGATTATGTTTTTGATCGGATAGCTTCATTTAATAGTAAGTTGAATAATATTATATTAAATTTAATAATTTTAATCTAACAAATTCGCAATTTTGTTAGAAACACTCTGAATATTTAAAAAAACCATACCAAGCGAGGCATCAGATTTAGCTAAAGTACATAAAATAGCATTTTCTCCAGCTTTAGAAAGTATAATGATGCCCTCGACACCTTCTATGAGAATTCTCTTTAAATCCCCTCTAGCAAGCTCTTCTACAGCACGTTCAGAAACACTAAGAATTGCGGCTGACATGGCTGAGACTATTCCATCATTTACATCCCTAGCTAACGCAGAACAAATTGGAAGTCCCTGCACACTCACGATAGCTGATCCTTGTATGTCCGGATTGATAGCTTCCATCTGTCTAAGCAAATCAGTAAGTTCCGCAATGTTTTCTGACAATTGGGGGGAGTACCTCCTTTCTTTCGTTTGAGGTGGTTATTTATTTCAATTTATAATAAATATTTAATATAATCTTAAAATCTAAAGAATTAATAATATTATAATGAATTATTTATTTTTATTTTTATTTTTAATCTATTTTTAAACTCAAAATTATTTGCAAATAAGTCTTGTTATTAAACATCTTTTCATTTTAAAAATTTTATATTTTCCTTAATGTTAAACAATTGAAATATATTAAAAAACTCATTCTAAATTTGGATTTTTAATTTACGTTTTAAGGAAAAAGAAGTAAAAATAAATATTTTTATCAATATCCTCATTAGTAATTTTAATGAACGAGAATAAAAATTTAAATAATAAATCTCAGGATGCTAAAAGCAAAGAAGAGCTAGAAAAAGAAGAAGAAGAAAAAATAAAAATTGAGTCATTGAGAAAAGCGGGTAAAATTGCCCAAGAAGTTAAAAAATACCTAAGACAAAAAATTAAGGTAGGTTCAAGAGCATTAGAAATCGTTTCAACAACCGAAGCAAAAATTGAAGAATTAGAAGGAAAATGTGCATTTCCAGTAAATTTTTGCATTAATAATATTGCCGCACATTATACATCACCATTAAAAGATGATGATTTAATAGTTAATGAAGGGGATATAGTTAAAATTGACCTTGGTGTTCATATAGAAGGATACATTGTTGATACTGCTTTTACAGTTAGTTTTAATGATGAGGAATCTCTTGAAAATCTCATACAATCCACAGAAGTAGCTCTTGATGCCGGAAAGATGATGGTAAAACCAAAAATTAACACTAAAGATATCGGACAAAAAATTGAAGATATTGTAAGAGGTTTCAAATATAATCCAATAAAAGAACTTGGTGGCCATCAAATTGAGCGATGGACTGTTCACGGAAAAAAACAAGTACCTGAATTAGGATCTCAAGGGGGAGATATCATGGAAGAGGGTGAAATTTTTTCTATAGAAATATTCGCAAGTACAGGCGAAGGATCGATCCATAATACTCCATCAGCGCATATTTATGAAATAAATCCATTTGCAGGAAGAGTCCCACTTCGCAGAAAAACATCTAAGCAACTCTTAGGTTATATTAATAAAAATTATAAAACACTACCTTTCGCGGAAAGGTGGTTAGCTAAAGAATTTAGGATGGGAGTAGCATTTGGGCTTCAAGAGTTAGTACAGCAAGGAAAATTACAAGCTCATTTCGTATTAGCAGAGAAAAAGGGGAACTATGTAGCCCAATCAGAAGAAACTATATTGATTACAGAAGATGGCTATGAACAATTAACATAAATAATTATTAAATATTGCTAAATGCAATAAAATGGTTGATTTATGAAAAAATTAAACATTTGTCTTGTATCTTTAACCTTTGCCCCCGACACTCAAGATGGAGCAGCAAAATTTTTCACAGGTATTTATAATTACCTAAAGAAGAAACGTCATAATGTAAAAGTTATAACGGGAATGTGGAATAATGAACTAATTGATCCAAATATCATTCAGATTGATATAATTAGGCAGCGTTTTTTTTGGGTTCCACAATTTAATTATAAAACAATTAAATATTTGAAAACTAATAACTTTGATATAGTACACGGCAATAGTCCAAAAGGAGTATTACCAATTATATTAGCTAATCAAAAACGATTTATATCAACTATTCATGATTTAGGACCATTTGAAACTAGGTTCACTACGATACCGATAGAAAAATTCCTAATTAAACTTGCTGTCGAGAAATCAAGTTATATTACAACTTGTTCTGAATACATAAGAAAGGAAATTAAATATTTTATTCCTAAAGTAAATATAAAAAATATTTTCAATCTCTATTCGGCAATAGAGGATAAATACAAACCATATCCTAAAGAAGCAGAAAGACTAAAAGCTAGATTAAACATTAAAGGCCCGGTGGTTTTATATATTGGGCGAATAGCTAAATACAAAGGCGTTGATGATATCATAAGAGCTTACAAAATTGCAAAGAAAGAGATTCCTAACCTAAATTTAGTAATGGGTGGCAAGCCAGATTTTTCTATGCAAAAAATTTACCAAGATTGGAAAAAGGAGCATAAAGATATTCGCTTTGTAGGTTTTGTATCTGAAGAAGAAATTCCAATCTATTTTTCAATGGGAGATATATTTGTTACATACTCTTACGCTTCAGAAGGATTTGGATTAACGCCCCTCGAAGCTATTGCATGTGGTACTCCAGTTATTTGTTCCTCAATGATTGCTTATAAAGAGGTTCTACAAGATAATGCTATTTTTGTACCACCTAGGAATCCTAATCAATTAGCTCTAGAATTTGTAAATTTGATAAAAAATGATTCAAAAAGAAAAGATTTAATAAAACATGCTCAAATCTTTATAAAAAGGTATTCCTGGGATTCTGTTGGAAAAAAGCTTGAAAAAATATACTATAAATTCATTAATGAGTAAGGATAAAGTGGAATTAATTTTATCCTAGTGTTAATTTTTCTTTCACAAAATTGAAGCATATTTCTATAGGATTTTCAAATTGACTAATTTTTTTTCTAAATGAGTTTACATTATATCTATTTGCTGAAGGTCCCACAGATAATATTTCTTTTGCTCTTTCAATTAATGTAACATTGTCCCTTATATGTTCAAGAGGGAATCCATTTTTAATCAAAAATTTCTCTTGAGGAGCTGAATCACCTGGGAAAAATTCAATACTTGGGACATTTAGAAGACTTGATTCTCTTACAATTGTTCCACCCCCACTAATTATCAAAGCACCATAGAAGCAAAGATCAACAATATTAGGTAAATATTGCGTTAAGATTACATTTTTTTCACTTACTAACTCTCTAAAATTGGTTCTAAGATAATTTTCTTGTTTGTCTGACCTTACCAAGAGTAAATAAGTATGGTTAGGGAAATCTCTAAAAATTGAAGGGAAAAATTCACCTATCATTGTCTCATCTGGTTTAAGTTTATTTACAAAATAACTTGCATGAGCAGGTTCGCTTCTAATCAATAAAAAATTTCCCTTTTCTAAATCAAATTTATCTAATATACTCGGATCAGGAGTATAGTCTGACAGCCAAGCAATTTCATCTAAGCCATTATATTGTATAATTTTCTCTGAGTCAGCATGAAGTTTTATATAATCTTCTTTAGGGATACATTCGGGAGTAATAATATTTCCAATAAATGGATGAATTAATTTACATACAGCTTCATTACGAGGCTCATCATTAATCCCGATAGAAGGTATTTGCAACCCATATGCTATTCTTGTACCCTCTATTGATAAAAAAGTGACAAAATAGTCTGGTGAAAATTTTACAATTATCTGAAAAAGATCTCGCAATCGATCGATATATGTTTCCAGTTTATCTTTTAATTTTTCTCCACCATGCTTCCCAATTTTCTTATATTTTAGATTAAAATCATCTAAAATACTGAATGTTGAGTCATAATCTCGAGCAGTAATTAATAGATCCGCATTTTCTCTCTGAAATTTCTCAATTAAAGATTGAAACATTATAGCCGTTTTAGGTTGTTCTATGTCTATCCATATTTTTTTGTTTTTGAGACTCATGCTTTGAATGTAATTTTTAATTTCTCTCGAATCAACTTTAGTTTTTAGAAATTATGACAATATTTAGGATTTTCTGAAGGGATATAGAGTAATTTGGCAAGTGAATAAGGTTTTTCTTATTCCCAACAATTACACGGATTTGATTTACATTTTATGCACATATTTGGATATTTCTTTAATAAAGCGTATTCAAGATCAATATTTAATAGATTTGCTAATGAAGTTGTCCATGCTACTATATCTGCTAATTCTTCAGATGCTTTTTCTTTATTGATTTTATCATTTTTTAATACGTTTGCTAGTTCTCCTATTTCTTCAGTCAACCAAATAAACGTATCCTTTATACCTCTTTTTGAATCTTGTTTACTGTATAGATTTCTAATTAACTCTTGAAATTCTAATATTTTCATTAAATCGTACACAGGATCTTATTTAAAATAAAATAAAGTTTCCGGTTATCCCCCCGTAGGTGTTAAAAGCCATTCGAAAACTCCCACATGTGCCAATATCACTAATAAGATTAGAGCGACTGATAATATCACTGTAGCTATTGGTCCAACTTTTATTCCGATTGAACTATCTTCAAAAAATCTCATTAATCCTGCTCCTCCCATAGGCATTGGAGCACTTCCACTTCTTCTTTTCCTCCGTCTAGATTGAGTTTGACGACTTGACATATTCTATTAAGTTAAAATTTAGTTATTATATGTATAAATAGCTAGAAAAATATAAAATTTTATCTAAAAGTTTTAAATGAATAT
>JBHLRJ010000085.1:0-17912 GCA_048882645.1 Candidatus Thorarchaeota archaeon | reverse complement strand
AATGCATTAGAATTAATAAAGTTAGAAAAAGGAATTCAAAAAGTATTAAATTCAATCAAGGAGAATTTTGCTAAAAGTTGCCCAAAATGTGGGGGAGAGATGTCAGAAAAGCTTATAATCCTAGGACCTGAGAGAAGATTACGAGCAAACCAATGTAATCTATGCAAATTCTATATGCCAAAGTGATCTTTATTGAGTTTTAGTGGCTAAATACGAATCCAAAAAGAGAAAAGGAAGATATATGAAAGAAAGTATATGAAAATAAAAAAAATTCCTGTTTTCTTATCTAATTTACTTCTTACGGCAATTGTTATAAAAACTATAAAACTAGCAATTAAAGTATAAAAAACTGTAGGGATTGCCAGTGAAGCTGTTATTAAATTCGGATTTCTATTGAATACAACATGTCCTATACCTATAGAGAGTGTTGAATCCACTATGCAAGAACCAACTATATCTCCTATAGCGATTTGATGATGTCCCAATCTTAATGCATTTATATCGACAGCTAACTCTGGGAGAGAAGTTCCTAGTGCTACTATAAAAAAACTTATTATATATTCATGAATTTTTAATAAATTTGAAATAATGATTACAGATTCAACAATCATATAGGAAGCTAACGTCACTCCTCCGAATCCTAAGATTGCTAAGAAGAGGTGACATTTTTTACTTCTAGGTGTTTCTTTTTTCTCGATCATTTCAACTCTTTCTAATATGCTCTGTTTATTAGCATTATAAATTAACCAAATATAAATGGCTAAACATCCCACTAATAAAATACCGTCTATCCTAGTTACATAACTTTTCTCAATAACAGTAAAGATTAATACTAACGATAGAACTTCGCATGCCCCAAGAATTATTATGTCTTTTCTATGAACATAAATTATTCCCGAAGCTAAAGGTAAAATTCCAAAAATCAAGGTAAGTTGGGTCAAATCCGACCCTACAGAATCACCAATATCGATATCAGCATGCCCTAATGCACAAGACGTAAGGGAATTAAAAATCTCGGAAATATCTGTTCCTATGGATACTAATGTCACTCCAATTACTAAAGGTGAAATTCCTAAGGCTGCTGCTAGGATAGCAGAATGTCTAACTGCTTTAACGCTTGAATATATAATCAAGGCTATCCCACCAATTAAGCCAAACACAGCTAGTACGATTATAAGCATTATTTATAAAAATCGATTAATTTAATTTGAAAAATCTAATTGATCTTATTAGCATATAATGCAAATAGCTTCAATTTCAGCCCAAAAAATTACGTATTCAGAAGAGACTCGAGTAACCCGAAGTATTATTTCCAATTTTATTATTACTGAATTGTATATAAATATATCCATATTTTATCCCAATAGATCCATATTGAGTCCATAAATCAATAAATTATTAAGTGAAACCATAAAAAAAATAACTATAATGGTCGAACATAAAGAATTTCATATTTCGCTTGAGATGGATGTATTCGATAAGTTAGAAGTCATAAAAGAATATCATGGAATCAAAAATATCACTGAAATTGTTAGATTTTTGATAACGAAAGAGTATAGAGAAATAAAGAAAGATGAAAAAAACTAAAAATCATACCATTAATACCATCAAATAGAAGACACATCTCTCAAATTTGTAATGGTTTGACCTTTTAGAAGGATTTAAATTCTACATAATTTTAAGCTTAATATTAATTACTGAATTAATTAAATTTTTAATAAACAGATTGAATAGTGGAATGATGTTAGAATGATCACAAATCTTGAAAACAAATTGGATAAATATGCAGATGTAATAGTCAAGGTTGGACTTAATTTACAACCTGGGCAACGTTTGCTAATTGGTGCCCCGATTTTTACAAATACTTATACACCAATTGAATTAGCTCCATTAGTTCACTTAATAACCAAAAAAGCGTATCAGAGGGGTGTGAAATATGTTGATGTAATGTGGAGTGATGACCAAGTGCAGCTTATACGATATAAAAATGCACCTCGTGATTCATTTGAGGAATTTCCTATTTGGAGAACTAGTTTAGTTTCTGAAATGGCAAAATCTGGTGATGCTGTGCTTGTCATATACGCAGAAAATCCTGATTTACTCAATGATGTTGATCCTGATATAATCGCAATAACACAGCAAACAGTTCTTAAACATACTGAACCAATACTGGACTTGGTTGGAAAGAATGTAAATAACTGGTCTGTAATTTCTGCACCCGTAAGTGGTTGGATTGAAAAAATGTTTCCTAGTCTTTCCTTAAAAGAAGGTGAAAATAAATTTTGGGAGACTCTTTTTAATGTTTGTCGTATTAACCATGAAGATCCTGTATCTATGTGGGAAAATCATATTACTCAACTTGCTTTGAGAGGTGATAATCTTAATCAAAAACATTATCATTCATTACATTTTACAGCTACAGGCACTAATTTAAGGGTTGAATTGCCAGATGGGCATATATGGAGAAGTGGTGCCATGACTAGTCAGAATGGTATAAATTTTACAGCAAATATCCCAACTGAAGAAGTTTTTACACTTCCCCATAAAGATGGAACTAACGGGATTGTCAAATCAACGAAGCCTCTTTATTTTAGTGGATTTTTAATTGAGGATTATGAATTAACATTCTCCGAAGGGAAGGTGATAGAAGTTCATGCAGAAAAAGGTGAGGAGTTGCTCCAAAAACTCCTCAAAGTTGATGAAGGTGCTAACCGATTAGGTGAAATTGCCTTAGTACCACACAGTTCTCCCATTTCACAATCGGGATTGCTTTTTTATAACATATTATTTGACGAAAATGCTTCAAATCATTTTGCATTAGGGAGAGCATATAAATTCAGTTATAAAGACGGAGAGGAAATGACTGATGAAGATTTTGCCTCTGTAGGTGGTAATCATAGCAAAATTCACTTAGATTGCATGTTTGGATCTGATGAAATGAATGTAGATGGCATTTTGAAAGATGGAACTGTTGAACCAATAATGCGCAATGGAGAATGGGCTTTTAAAATAGAATGAGGGAATTACAACGTCTTTGAAGTATGATATTCTAACTGTAGGAGCAGGTACCTATAGGAGTTGGTTATTAGCAATTTAGAGATATGATTTAAAAGCAATCTATTTAATTTACCAACGCCAGAAAATATCTTCCGCATGACCTACCATCTTCTCAACGTCTATTTTCTCACCATTATCTAAGATAAGATGCCCAGAATAGAGCCCATGCAGTAAGGAGGAATTTAAGTATATTAAGCCAAAATTGATTTTTTCCTGATGTGGTATGATTGGTTCTAAAATCATCTTTAATCTATTATCATTACTGGTAAATTTCCAAGGTTTTGTTGGATCTCGATTCTCATGATGGAACATAACTTCATCAATTTTATGAGCTCGTCCATTAAAAAAAATGATGTTTTCAGTATGAGTTGATAGATCTCCGAATCCATAACCAATATTAAAAGCAACTGGCACTCCATCAATAATTCCACAGGCAGAGCCCCATAACCAATGTGTACGATACGGCCAAATTCCTCGACCCCAATCCATTAATCCAAAGGAGGTTTCGGGTTGGAAGGAGTAAGATTTATTACCTATTTGAATTTCTCCCTCAGCAGGCATGAAATTTATTTTATGATTGTAATAAAATTGTCGTGGATCTTCCTTATAACCAGTCACAACTACTGTATTATCCATATTAGGGTCATCTGTGAGAATAATTTCTCCTTTCAATCCTTTTTCTTGAAATTTAGGATCCTCTATTAAAAGAATTCGTTTGTTCTTCTCCTTTTTTAAGGAAGCTTTAAATTTTTTAGTGGGAAATTCTACTATACTATCTTCAAGTGAACTTAAGGGTAATAATTTTGATTTAGTAAAGAACTTGAATAATCCCTTTCCATCTCTTTTTTTATTCTGAAAGTTAAGCCAGACATAACTCATTTGAGTAAGATATCCAATATCTCCTATCGTAAGTTGAAAACCGAAGTCTTTGTTTAAAACTGAATAATGATCCCATTCTTTAATTCGCAGCCATCCCTTACCGATATTCTCTTTGTTATACTTTAAAATTGGTTTTCTTGCCCATCCACGCTGTACAAGAGAACCATCCATATGAAATAAACTGGAGGATTCAGTAATCTCATTTTGTGTTACCATTATTATTTCAACAGAACTATGTTTTAGAGATATATTCCTAAAAAAGATTTAAGAAAAAAAAACATTTGGAAGGGTATAAAAGAGTAGTACTTTTCATTTAAGATTAAACTTCATGATTTAAATGCTAAATTTTCTTCAATAGATTATTAATAAATAATTATATTGCGTTTATTGATGGTTCTTATGTCTACCGATTTTAAAAAAAATCTTGAAAAATATGCTGAAGTCATTGTTAAAATAGGGCTTAATCTCCAACCGGGGCAAAGATTGCTAATTGGTAAACCTACTCCTAGTTTAAATGGAGTAGCAGTTGAATTAGCTCCTTTAGTAAGACTTATAGTGGAAAAAGCATATCAAGCGGGAGCAAAACTAGTTGAGGTTATGTGGGACGATGACTATATACGTTTTCTTAGATATAAATACGCCCCAAAAGATTCATTTGAAGAATTTCCAACTTGGAGGGCTAAAGGTGCTTTAGATTTCGCGAAAGAAAGTGATGCTATACTCTTGATTGGAGCTCAAAACCCTGAATTACTTATAGACATAGACCCTAATTTAATATTCTTAACTCGTAAAACATCTCTTAAACAAATGAAACCAGCAAATGATATACGTAGAAAAGGTTTAGTTAACTGGTCAGCAATTACGGCGCCTGTAGACGGTTGGGTTGATAAGGTTTTGCCAGAAATACCCCAGAATGAACGAAAGGCTAAATTTTGGGATATACTTTTTGAAATATGTCGAATCAAGCAAGATGATCCGATTACAGCATGGAAAGAGCATATTGATAGGCTTGTGAAAAGCTGTTCTTATCTAAATAAGAAAAGATATTCTGCTCTGCATTTTAATGCCCCTGGAACTGATTTAACCATTGGATTAGCTGATGGACATATATGGAAAAGTGCCTATTTCACCACTCAGAAGGGGATAAGCAATATTGTTAATATTCCCACTGAAGAGATTTTCACAACACCTAACAAAGATAAAACCGAAGGAGTAGTAACTGCCACGAAGCCTTTCTTCATTAATACTTTAATTGAAAACCTGCGTTTAAAATTCTCTGAGGGGAAAGTTGTAGAAATAGCAGCAACAAAAGGTGAAAATTTTATGCGTCAGTTACTCGCGACTGATGAAGGTGCATCTAAATTAGGTGAAGTCTCATTAGTTCCTCATAGTTCCCCAATTTCCCAGACTGGTTTACTTTTTTACAGTATTCTAATAGATGAGAATGCTTCATGTCATATAGCTTTAGGTAGTGGTATTAGAACGTGTGTAGAAAATGGAAATAATATGACGGATTATGAATTCTCTCTTGTTGGAGGTAATGTAAGCATTCATCATTTAGATTTCATGATCGGATCAGAAAAAATAGATATTGACGGAATCAAGGAGGATGGAACAAGAGAATCCATATTTCGAAAAGGAGAATGGGCTATTAAGATATAGCTATTATTCGATTTTTTGACAAATATTGTTGATTCTTTGAATAGTATCATCAATTATTTCATCAGTATGGAGAATACAGGTATAAAACCTGCTCCCTGCCACAGAAATTAGCTTTTGATCGACTAAGGCAGCTCCCATCTCACCCATGAAGTCCCTTCGAGCTGGAATTTGACCTGATTGCTGAGGATTACTTAAATCTAACCCAAAAACACAACTAGTTTGAAAATGTACAGTTCCCCCAAAATTATATGAAAACCAGGGTAATTCATATTTTTCGAATATTTCATTTAATCCGGTTGATAACCGAGTCGCAGCATGCCCAGCTTTTTCAGTAGCATTGGTCTCCTCCACAAATTTAATAGCCCAATATGCGGCAGCACAAGTTAATGGGTTTGCAGCGATAGTCCCTCCTGAATAGGCTCTTTTACCTCCAGTAACCCCTGCTCCACACACTGCCATTACATCAGTACGCCCACCAATTGCAGCAGCTGAAGGGAACCCATGACCTACTATTTTACCGAAAACTGAAATATCTGGAGTATATCCATAGTATCCTTGCCCTCCACTCATATGTAGCCTAAAAGCGCAAACTACTTCGTCTGAAATCATTAAAGCCCTATTTTCATGGCATAATTCTTCCACTTCTTTATTAAATCCTGGCTTTGTGGGCATTGCCCCGCTTTCACCTCCCATTGGCTCGACTATTACAGCAGCAATTTTCCGTTTTTCTTTAAATACTTCTCGCAATGCTTCAATATCATTAGGAGGAATGGATTCAGTAAATTTAAAAACAGGTTTAGGGATTCCATGAGATTCTAATAATTTTGTACCCGGAATATGCATATCATATGTAAGTTGATCACTCCATCCATGATAACTCCCTCCAACCTTTACAATCCATTTTCTATTTGTAAAGGCTCTTGCAATTCTAATGGCAAGCATATCTGCCTCTGTACCAGATTGTAACCAACGGATAATTTCACATGATGGAAAGTGTTTCTGTAGCTGTTCAGCAGCTAAATACTCATACTCATGAGTAATCCCATGGCAGGGACCAATTTCTTGTATCGTTTCAATAACTTTATCAATCAAAGGTTTATATTGATGACCAAGAATGATTGGTCCACCGCACATTAAATAATCAGTCATCTCTACATCATCCACAGTCAGAAGTCTGTAGTCATAGACTTTCTTACTCGCGATTGGGAAAGGATGATTAAAAGCCAAATTATGTTCGACACCGCCAGGAATAATTTTTTGCATTCTTTCAAATATTTCCTTAGATTTTGGGTGGTTTTTATGATATCTTTCAATTATTCCTTTTAATTTCTCAGGCTTAAACTGTCGAATAGGATTATTAACAATATTTTCAATCTTAAGTTGTATTTCATTATAGTCCATACACATCACATTAGTAGTATTCGATGATTTTGACAACTAAATTAATTTATATATGAGAATATCAAAAATTAAGTTTATTATTAATAAAAAAATCTTGAAAAATTAATTACATTGCATAGGGAATTATTAATTTAAGATCAATTAATGTCTCCATTGCATCAATGATTAGGTCTTCATCTTTCTCACCAAGTTGTTCTATAATATCCATTAATCTGAAAGTCCGTTTCTCATTTAAAGCAACAAAAACTTTCATCATAATTTGAACTTGGATTTTAGAAAGCTTATATTTCTTTTTAATAGCATCAATATCCTTTTCATGATGGTCGGTTATAAAATTCTCCTTATAAAATAATTCGAAATATTCATCTAACAAAGGACGAATAATTTCTGGATATTCAGTCAGATCATTATCAAAGGTTTCTAATCTCTTCGAAATTTTTAAGTATAATGCTAAAGCAAAATTAAACATTATTTGTTTTAATCTTTTAGAAGATATTGATTTTAAAATAAGAACTGTACGTAGTTCTTCAATATCTAAAATGAGACAGTAAAAGGTTTTTAAATCTAATTCAATTATTTTATGATAATCAAGTTTTTCAGTCTGTTTTGATACCTTCGTTTTTTTAGGTTCTTCCTTCGAAATTTCTTCTCCTATAATTGATAAGGCTTGTATAAAACCAGAGAAAAGAGTTTTTTTGCCTTTCATAATATTAGAATAACTATGTGAGTAAATCGGGAGTCCGCTTTGTCTATGAATCAAAAGGATACCTTGTATATTATTAATATCCTTGAATTTTTGTGTTCTAAGTAAGAGATAAGAAGCTTTTTTATTTCTACGGGGTACAAAAACATAAGATCTTAAACTTAAGATACCTAAAATTACAATTATTATTAATAATATAGCTATAAGGATCCACATTAAAAACATGGAGATATCGGGTTCAGGTATAAATTCTATATATGAAATTTCAAGATTTACATCGTCAATTGCGATCGTTATTACCTGATCTAAAAGAAATTCGTCAGCAAGATAAATTTGAATAGAGATAGAAATATTTTCTTCTGATGATATCAATGATTTAAGGTTATATCCCCCAATTATAGCTTGTTGAAATAATACGGAAGGATTAGTCTCACTTAATTTAATTGTTTCTAAGAGTTGTATGCTACCTATAAAAATCCTTATTTCAGAATTAGGAGATGAGGAGGTAGGCCACTCAGTATCTATTTTATATTTAAAAGTAAGGATCGCATCTGTAATTTCAATATCATAATCGCTCAAATCATTAATATCACCACAATTTTGCTCCCATTCAACTGTAGTAAATTTATCAATCTTTTTTTCGTACGTAAAAATAAGATTTATTGATTTTATCCTTAAGAGTTGCCACCAATCACTATCTTGAGGAAAATTATCTTCACACCAAATTCTCATTCCCATTGTTAAAGTAAAATTCCTGTTATCTGAACCTAGTACAGAAGTAAGGAAGATTATCAAAGACTCCTCAGATACAGGTATTAATTGTGTATCATTCAAAAAGGCTATTTGAGGATAATCTTGACCTAAATCAGAAGTTTGAAAATGAGCAATCTCATATTCTTTACTTTTTTCTAAATCTGAGATTTTAACATAGAACCTAACATAATCTCCTGATGCAAATTCTGTACAATTATCGTTAGCAGTATCCACACCATCAGAATAATCAGGAGGATCAGCAGAAAAAGTTGCGACACTTGCATTGACAACCATAGCAACATTTGCTGATGTTATAACAAAATCTGAGAAGTCAACCGGCATCGTTATATTTTGGTCCCAGTTTACTGCAACTGATTGATCAGGCCCTTCTCTCCAGTAATGAGAAACCCAAGCACCTTTCTGACCAATATTATAAAAATCTGGGAAAACAGGATACTCAGCATTAGGAACAGCAGTCCAATTGGAAGATAATGGTGGATCTGAGATTAATGAATAAGTTCTTTGTTCTCCCATTATGTTATAATGAGCTTCACCTTGATTCGAAGAAGCATTAACATCTGAGCGATCTCCTAAAATAGTGAAGTTCCAATACTCGAAAGGTGATTCAAATGAGGGATCTTTTAACAATTGCGTGGTGTGAGATTTTTGAGCGGATGTGTTTATTTTTTGAGACTCTTGATTTGGATATTTTGAGGGAGTAAGAAACCCCAAATTTAGAGTAATACCACTTGAAAAAATAATAATCAATAGAACGAACGTATATTTTATGAATTTGAACTTCTTACTTCTTTGAGAGAACAATGAGAGTCATCTAATTTATGTGCTAGAATTTTATTTCTAATGCTATAACCCAAACCCTTTGACAAAATAATAATGATGCTTCAGTTATTTAAAAATTAGTATTATTTATTGAGGAAAATTATGTATTTCTCGATGAATAAATTTTGATTTTTTGTACAACTTTTTAAATAGTCCTTCTTTGCTTTAATATCAAAGAGTTCAGGATTGATCATGGAACCTAAGGTCCAAAGTTAGCTATAATAATATTTTAGTTTAACCTATAATATAATTGGATCATCTATCGGTATACTTTCTCCAATGAGCCAAGGTATAATATCTCACTAATTAAACAAATTTATTAGTCAAGGTTTAAAATAATCTTTATTTGTCTTAAGATCATTTAGTTTAATTATGACGATGTCAGAAAAAAAATATATACTCGCAATTGATCATGGAACTCAAGGTCCAAAGACCGCCATTGTGTCAACCGAAGGCGATGTACTTGAATGGGCTTATGAAGAAACTCCAATACATGCATTTAGTGGTGGAATTGTCGAGCAAGATCCAGAAGATTGGTGGAATGCCATTAAAATGACTGTAAAAAAAGTGATTGACAGTGGGCGTGTACCAATTGAAGACATAGTAGGGATTTGTAATACAAGTCAATGGAGTGGAACTGTTCCGCTAGATCAAGATGGTAATCATCTAATGAATGCGATAATTTGGATGGATACTCGAGGAGCTAAGTATTTAGAACGATTCAATAAAGGCTTATTGAAAGCCTCCGGATACAATGTTAGAAAGGTTTTAAGCCTTATCAAGAGAACAGCTGGAGGGCCTGCACACCACGGAAAAGATTCAATTGCACATATCCTTGTAATCAAGAATGATTTCCCGGAGATTTATGAAAAAACTTATAATTTCTTGGAACCACAAGACTATGTTAATTTAAAATTAACTGGAAAGTTTGCGGCATCCATGGCGTCAATCCACCTTCATTGGATTACGGATACTCGAGATCTAAATAATATTCATTACTCTAAGAAGTTAATGAGAATGTTTAAGGTGGATAAAAATAAGTTTCCTCAAGACTTAAAAAATTCAACAGAGATTCTAGGACCTGTTAAAAAAGAGGTAGCTGATGAACTAGGATTAAATAGAGACACAAAAGTAGTAATGGGTGCCCCAGATATACATACAGCAACCATAGGATCTGGAGCTATTGGAGATTATGAAGGTCATATATATCTTGGCACTAGTGATTGGATTTTCACTCATATACCCTACAAAAAAACAGATATTGCAAGTAACTTAGGTAGCTTGCCCTCAGCTATACCTGGAAGATATATGGTAGGAAATGAACAACAACTAGCAGGAGGTTCTTTATCTTATCTTAGAGATAATGTTCTGTATCATAAGGATGAACTTATAAAAGAAGAAGCAGTACCAGACGTATATAAAATTTTTGATCGTATTGTCGAACAAGTACCTGCGGGGGCTAATAATCTTATTTTTACTCCTTGGCTCATAGGGGAAAGGTCACCTTTTGATGATCCAACCATTCGTGGAGGCTTATATAATATTTCATTCGAAATGACAAGAGAGCATATAATTAGGGCTGTATTTGAAGGTGTAGCTTTTAATGTCAAGTGGTTACTGTCAACTATCGAAAAATTTATTAGAAAATGGGTTGTTAAGGAGCGAGGAATTCCTAAAAATGCAATTGTAATGCCAGAACTAAATATAATTGGTGGTGGAGCTCAGAGTAATATTTGGTGTCAGATTTTTGCCGATGTACTAGATAGAAGAATAAAACAGGTTAGAGACCCAATTCAAACTAATGCCCGTGGAGCGGCTTTTGTTGCCTCAATTGGATTAGGGTACCTTAAATGGGATGAGATCGTGAGATGCTGTGAAATTTCCAATATATATACACCTAATCCTGATAATAGAAAAATATATGATAAACTCTTCGAAGAATACAAGAACATATATAAAATCCTTCGAAAAAGCTATAAACGCCTGAACGAATAATGAAGATAATGTAAAAGTGTATAAAATTGATTCACGATGAATATTTCAGAAAAGAAATATATACTCGCTATTGACCATGGAACTCAAGGCCCAAAATCCGCTATAGTATCAACTGAGGGAGATATCCTTGAATGGGCTTATCAAGAAACACCAATACATGCATATAGCGGTGGATTTGTTGAACAGGACCCAAACGATTGGTGGAACGCCATTAAATCGACGGCTAAAAAGGTGATAGAAAGTGGCATGGTCGCTGTTGATGATATAATTGGAGTAAGTAACACTAGCCAATGGAGTGGTACTGTTGCAGTTGATAAAGATGGAAATCATCTGACAAATTCTATTATTTGGATGGATACTAGAGGAGCAAAGTATATCGAAAAATTTTACAAGAGTTTATTTCAAGTTTCTGGCTATGCTATACCTAAGATTTTGAAATGGATAAGAAGAACGGGTGGAGGTCCATCTCAAACTGGGAAGGATTCTATTGCACATATATTATGGATTAAAAACGAGCTTCCTGAGATCTACCAGAAGACTTGTAAATTCTTGGAACCCCAAGATTTTATTAATTTGAAACTTACAGGGAAATTTGCTGCTTCAACTGTGTCAATTCACTTCCATTGGATGACGGATATAAGAGATATTAATAATGTAAGATATTCAAAAAAACTAATTAAGGGATTTAAAATAGATCCCAAGAAATTACCAGAATTAAAGTCATCCATTGATGTCCTCGGACCATTAAAAAGTAACGTTGCTGATGAATTAGGGTTAAATAAGGATGTTAAAGTTATAATGGGCGCTCCAGATTTTTCAACAGCTACAATTGGATCTGGTGCTGTTAGCAATTATGAGACACATATTTATATTGGTACATCTGATTGGTGCACATGCCACGTTCCATATAAAAAAACAGATATATCTCTTGGTATGGCTAGTATTCCTTCAGCAATACCAGGCAAATATATGGTTGCTAATGAACAAGAGATAGCTGGAGGCGCATTATCATTTCTCAGAGATAACATTTTATACCATAAAGATGAATTATTAAAAGAAGAAGCTGTTCCCGACGTGTATAAAATTTTCGATAGAATAGTAGAAAATGTTCCAGCTGGTTCGAATAATTTAATATTTACTCCTTGGCTTGTTGGAGAGAGAACTCCTATAGATGATCGTACTATAAGAGGTGGTATATATAATCTATCGTTAGAAATGTCTCGTGAACATATAATACGAGCAATTTTTGAAGGTGTTGCATATAATATAAAATGGTTATTTATAGGTGTTGAGAATTTTATTCAAAAGTGGAAAATGAAGGAAAATCCGGAAATGACAAAGAAAAGTGTTATAATTCCTGAGCTTAATATTATCGGTGGTGGTGCTCAGAGTAATATTTGGTGTCAAATTTTTGCAGATGTTCTCAACAGAAATATAAAACAAATGTTGAATCCAATTCAAGCAAATGCGCGTGGAGCAGCTTTTGTTGCTTCAGTTGGACTTGGATATCTTAAATGGGATGAAATTGCAAGATGTTGTGAAATTTCAAATATCTATACCCCTAATCCTGACCATAGAAAAATATATGATAAGCTTTTCGAAGAATACATAAATATTTATAAAACCATGCGGAAAACCTATAAACGATTAAATTCATAATAATTATCTAAAAAGAGTCTATAAGGTAAAAGAAAATAAAAAAAGGAAAATTCCTCTTTGAGGAATTATTGTTTATTTAATATTTGCTGTAGCATTCTTTAACAATGTTTCTGCTTCTGAAACAATTCCATTAATAATATCCGAAACGCTTTCGATACTATTAATGATGCCTATGCTTTGTCCTAAAAGGACAGCTCCTGAATTTGTATCACCCCTATACGCAGCAAGATATGCGTTAGATGAAGCGATTAGTTCTTTAATATAATCTTCACGAGACATACTTCGAAGTCTTTCTTCTTCTGCAATTTTTGCATCTTTGTCAGCAACAAGTCCATGGTGTAATGAGTATTCGTTTCTCCATAATCTTATTGGTCCTAAAGCACCAGTAACTAAGATAGTATCTTGTGCTTTTGAAGGTGGTACAACGTTCTTATAATTATCATGAAATTCTGAATCTTTGCTAGCAATGAATCGCGAACCCATAGCAATCCCTCCTGCTCCCATAGCAAGGGCTGCTGCTAGACCTGCTCCAGTAGCAAATCCACCACATGCAATTATTGGGAAATCAGGATATTTTTCGTGTAATTGTTGAAGCAATACGAGAGTACTAACCTTTTCATAAGATTGATGTCCTCCTCCTTCACCGCCAGTCACAACCATACCATCTACACCCGTCGCAACACATTTATCTGCTAACCATAAAGCCGGAGCAACATGAAAATGTTTAATTTCAGATTTCTCTTTTAATTCCTGGAATGTCTTACTAGCGGGTAAAATTTTAGAAGATCCAGCACTGGTAAGTGCATAAATACACTGATCTCTAATCCTCTGGTTCTCCATTATAAATTTAGGAATTTCTGAACAGAGTTTTGGTGCTTGAATTTCATTTCTTGAGGTTCTAATATTAAAACCAAAAGGTTTATCCGTATGTTCTACTACAAATTCCATATTTTTTTTCATTGCTTTTACTACATCAATACTCATCCTTCGCATAGTTGTTTCATCAAGTTGAATATCCGCAGATGTAGTTTCCTCACGAATATCAGCTCCTCGTTCTATTGATGTATGAGATAACACACCTAAACCTCCTGCTTCACTAACTGCTACACAAAGGTCTGTTGTATAAAATGGACCCATTGCTGCCGAAAAAATCGGATGCTTAATACCAAACATTTTGGTAATATTTGTTTCTATTGTCATTAAATCACTTCTTTCAAATTTTTTATATTAATTGTTTTTAATTTTTATAATTAGGTTTTAAATTTTGATCTTTATAATATTTACTATTTGATTGCCTATCTCTCAACTACATAAGTTTTAAAATTTACATTTATTTTCCTATTTAGTATTAAATCTCATAATTCTCAAACAGAAGTGTTATGGAAAGATATGAATAACCACTTTTTACATGATTTTTTACGCCCAAAAAGTATCGCAACCTTCGGTGCTAATAATACTTTCGGGACAACAATGGGAACGATGCTGTTAATAAGAATTATTAATTCTAATTTTAAAGGCAAGATTTTTCCTATCCATCCAAAATTGGATGTTATTTTAGGATATAAAGCCTATAAATCAATTTCCGATGTACCAGGAATCCCAGACCTTGCGCTAATTGTTTTACCACCTCGGGTTGTCCCTCAAGTCTTTAAGGAATGTGGAGAAAAGGGAGTAAAGAAAATTATACTAATTTCAGGTGGCTTTAGAGAACTCGCTGGAGATCGTTCAAATACGCTTACAGAAGAAATAGTTGAAATAGCAAAAAAGTATGGAATTAGATTTACAGGTCCGAATTGTTTAGGAGCATATAACAGTTGGATTTATCCCGAAGCAGATGGAACATTCAATACAATGATGTGGAGGGAGCAGACGGGTAGAAGTAAATTTTCAATGGTGTCTCAAAGTGGTACTTTAGCATCTCAATTATGGCTAGATCCAGACTATCCTGATTTTAGTGTAGGTAAAGCAATTTCAGTAGGAAATGAAGCAAACATTGATTTAGTAGATTTTCTGGAATACTTCAAAGATGATGTAGAAACCGACGTAATTGGATTATATATTGAAGAAGTTAAAAGGGGAAAAAAGTTTATACAATTAGCTAAAGAAATTTCATTAAAAAAACCAATTGTAGCTATGTATGGGGGTGGATCTCAAGCGGGTAATCGGGCTATTCGATCTCATACAGGATCTATTGGAGGAGATTTAAAAATTTTTGATGCAATGACCAAAGAAACGGGTATAATTAAAACTAATGATGTAGAAGAATTTTTAGATCTAATTTCCATGCTACTTAAGCCAAATTTTCCACTTCCTAGAGGACAACGAATTGGTATAATAACTTTTGCAGGAGGACCGGGAGCTCTTTTAGCAACTAATGCTGAAAGAAAAGGATTTATCGTTCCCGAATTTTCAGAATCACTTAAATCAAAATTAGAGAAAACGTTGCCTCATACAGCAAGTTGGAATAATCCTATTGACATAACCTTTGATATGAACATTTTTAATCTCTATATACATTTTCCTAAACTGCTTATGAAATCAGGGGAAATTGACATAATTATAATATATGGAGCTATGGGTTTTCAAAGTATGGTTTCTTTTGATAACCAAAACGAAAAGATATCAAATAATATCGAATTAATGGAAGATATGAGAGATAGAGTAGACGAAATGGACAAGGTATTAATCGCCCCTACTCTAGCAAGTTCTCAAAAATATTCAGTTCCTATCATATACATTAATCCTAACAGTTATGCTGATGAGTGGTCAAAAAAAATAAGAGAGTATGGAGGAGTTGTATTCCAATTTTGGGATCGTCCGGTAAACTGTTTAGCAAAACTATGTGATTATGCTGAATACAGAAGAAGTACTAAATAATCAAAGTATCAGGTCATTCCGTATTTCCAAAAAAGGGAAGCTATAATGCAATAGTTTAAACTATAATATCATCTACTAGATAATATATGGAGTAAAAATACTAATAAAAAAATTAAAAAAATAAAAAAACTAACCTTTAATTGATTTTCCTTGTTCAAGTTTATCTATATCCTTCTCTTGAAGCTCTCTTCTCTGCACTTTTCCGGTCATGCTAACTGGCATCTTTCGAACAACTTCTATTAAGCGTGGAGTCTTCCATTTTGCCATGTTTTCCAGACACCATTGTTTAATCTCGTCGATGGTTATATTTTTATCAATCTTATAACCTTTTTTCAAGGTTATCCATGCTTTAACCTTTTCGCCCGTAACTTCATCTGGGAGACTCGCTACTGCCACTTCATCAATTGCTTCATGGTGTCCCATGAGTTCTTCAACCTCCTTTGGAAAAACCGAGTGGCCAGATACTTTGATAAGAGATTTCTTACGATCTCGTATTTCTACCCATCCATGCTCATCCATAAAACCTATATCGCCAGTTAAAAGCCATCTTTTTCCATTCCACATTTTTAAATTGTCTTCCTGCTCAGCCTGTTTCCCTAGATACCCCATCATAACATGAGGGCCAGCAATACAAATCTCACCTGTGTTTTCAATGCCAAATCCTCCCTTTTCTTTTATTCCATCAGCTATAGGACCTGCTTCAAAGTTTTCAGAATCAAAAATAGCCCATTCTGCTCCAGGCATAGGTAATCCTAGCTTTCCCGTTTTAGTTGGCCCCCAAAATGGAGCTGTGCTATGAATAGGTGAAGTTTCTGTCAATCCGTATCCTACTCGTATCGGGCAAAAAATTTCCTCAAATGGAATTCTCACATAATCATGTAAGGGCCCCGCACCTGAAGTAGCATATTTTAATTTCTTCCAAAAGTCATAGTTTTTCTTGAATTCTTCAACTCCTATAGATGCTACAAAGTCTGTTAATCTTTTAAAGAGCATTTCTACACCAACATATATAATTCCTTCAGGAGCATCTAATTTATTTATGGTTTCACAAAGAGTTTGATCATCTGGGGGTTTAGGGAAGAGAAGCATTTGCATACCTAAAGATAGGGCACCATTCATAACACATGTCATTCCAAAACTATGGAAAAATGGAATACTACCAATAGTAATCATACCTGGGCTTAATTTTACCCATTCTTTAACCATATAAATGTTTGCTACTAAATTTGCGTGACTGAGCATCGCAACTTTAGGTAATCCTGTTGTACCTCCCGTCATAAGGTACACAGCAGGAGTTGTCCATGGATCAATATCAACTGATATCTCTCGAGGTGTTGTATTTTTTATAATATTATCCATCCAAAATACTTTGTAATTTTCTGTCTCCTCAGGTATTTTGTCTCGAGCGCTAGGAATTCCAAGTTGTTGTGTTGTTTCTGAATCAGCAGTAAGGAAATCAACAAAATTCGTTGGAATTACATATTTTACTGTTGTTTGGGGGAGGATATCTTTAGGACCTGCTATATAAAGCATATCCATCATCACAAACACTTTAGCATCAGTCATTTTTAAAGAATGCAAAAGTTCCATCGGTCGATAAGTTGGGTTAATTCCTTGTGCTATCGCTCCTATGTATTGACATCCCATATAAGCTACAACGAAATTGATTGAATTAGGTAGATCAATTGCTACAACATCACCCTGTCTTATTCCTAAATTATCATAAAGAAAAGTCCCGAACTTTTTGGCGTATTCAAAAAGAGTTTTCAGTTTTACACGCTCTATGTAAGGACCATAAACAAATACACAAATATCAGCATCTATAGTTCCATAATAATCTGCGGCATTTAGATATCCCTCCCACATCGGAGAGATTTTTACACCATCTACGTCTTTTAGTTGCTTTGGCACTCCTTCGGGCCAATATTCACCGAACCATACTTTATTCTCATCTACTATAAAATCATCTAAACTCGGCATTTTAATTCACTTCTTTCATCAATTTTTTTTTCAATTTCTTTAATTTTAAATAATTTTACTAATTGTATTTAATGATTGATTTACAATCACATAATAATGTAACGTG
>JBHLRJ010000084.1:0-17922 GCA_048882645.1 Candidatus Thorarchaeota archaeon | reverse complement strand
AATGTTTGTATTAATTCATTTATAAAAGGTTTAACATAGGAGGAGTCTTTTTTAGCAACTTTTGAGATTAATTTTGAAGCTTCTTTTCTTATTTGCTTATTTTCATCATTGAGTAGTAAATCTAAAATCGGCTTAATATTGATATTATACGGGAATTCATCAATCAGCCCATCTAGGGAATTTATTGCATTTAATTTAACATCATTATTCTCATGTGATAAGAATCCAAATAGTTTTCGAATTAAATTAATTGAATCTTTTTTACCAATTTGAATAAAAGTTTTTGTTATTATTCCTTTTGTTATAAAACCAGTAGTGTCAGGAATAATGATTAAATTCTGAATTATAAGATTAGGATCTTCATCATATTTTTCGATAAGAATGTTCGAAATATCAGTTTTTAGTTGATCATTATCAAATTTAATAAATATTAACAGTGTTTTTAATATTTTTTCAGGATTCTGTTTCCATAATCTCCCCAGCAATAATAAAATGCTATTTAATACAATAATATTATTTGGATCAATTCTACTTATTATTCCATCTAAATCTAGTGATTTAGGTTGCTCCTCATAATATCTCTCGAGGGCATTAATCGCTGAGTTTCTTACTTTTTCATCAAAATCCACTAATCCTTCAAGTAAAGGTAAATCAGTAATTTTATTTTTTTTAAACTTTCCTACTTGGGTTAATATGTCAAAAATTGATGATCTTACTGAACTTGATGAATCTTTTATCATCGGGATAATTTTTAATACAAGCTTTTCTGAAAATCCCTCTTCACTTAAATTTATGAGGTTTTTAATTGCTGCGGCTCTTATTTCGTCACTTTTGTGAGATATTTTCTCAAGAATAATGTTTTCAGGAAGCTTGAGAGAATTATCAGAATAAATGTTCAAAATTTCTGCTTGAATCTTACTATTTGGGTCATTTATTAATTTATTTGTGTCTATTTTTGTGATTAAATCTTTATTTTTATCAAACAATTTTGAAAATAACTGTAATCCCAGTAACTTTAATCTCCATTCTGGATCAATTAGTAAATTAAGTACAACGTCCTCCGGTATTCTATTAATAAAAGAATCGTCTCTATTTATAATTGATTTTAAGATAGGAACATTTTTATTATAATTCGGAGATGTTAATGATTCTAATATCCAAGGGAGTGTGATATCTGGAACGTCTTTTTCAAGTTGTGTTAAAATTTGATAACAAATTCTTCTTGAATTTGGATCCGCATCACTTATTCCATCTAGGATCGAGTATTTAAATTTCCAATTATTAAGATCTATTTCTGATTTAAGTGGTATTCGCTCAAACATCATTCTCAAAGATTCTTCTGCGTGTCTTCTAATTTCAGGATCCTTATTCTTGATAAAATTAAACAATGGGATCGCATCAAAGGATTGACTGCATTCTGAGATCTTTGAATATCTAATATTTTTTTTAAATTCATTATTCCTTGCTAAAAAGAAATATGAAGTGAAAATAATTAAAACGATTTCTTCAATTGCAGCTGCCCATGATAACATAAAAAAATTGATATTTATTTCACTTGTAAGACTCCATAGGTTAAATGTATCCTTTAAATTTTCTGGATTAACTATTTGAAAATTTACAAGAACATTGATACCTATTGATGCCATCAAATAAGCAGCAAAATAGATATCTATACCTCGATATTTAACTTTTCTGCCCCAAAAGCGAGTAAAATAACCAATTATTCCCATAAATAAAGTTACAAAAACAAATGTAGAAGACATAGTTGAGATCGCTGGTTTTATTCTAAAGAATAAGCCAATAGTTTGGAATAAAGAAATCCAAGCCCATACAAACACAAACAGCATAACTCCCAAAATAATATAAGGAAGTGGGTCGGAAATAAATTGTTTCATACCTCGTTTTGGATTTTCAAAGTTTATGAAAGCAGATCTACTTATATAAGGGATATGATAATAAGCATTTGAAATTCCTGCTATGTACCCTTTGGACCCATAGAAAGTGAGTATTATCATAGGGTAAATTAGCATCCATGTTATCCAGATTATAATGAAAGGTATCCCAATCAAAGTCAGAAGAATTGGTGGAACAATAAATATTAAAATATAAAATAATATGGCGATTAATACAGCTATAACCTTCTTTTCGAATCTTTGAATTAGGTTTTGATTGATAAATTTATGGAAGGGAGTTAAACCCTCATCAGATTCTTTACTAAAAGCGATGAAGAGAAAATCTATGAGCGGATAGATTGTTACATAAATCAAACAAAGAATAAAGGGGAGTAGTAAGACTAAAGCATTTACTTCTGTCGTAGTTATTTCCCAAAACTGACCAGCAAATATGAAAGCAACAGCTATAACAACCGTAATTGCTAAGCTGAAGATAAATCCATAAAAAATACACTGAAATCGATCTTTAAAGTTAAATTCTCCTTTTTTAATTAAAGCAACTTGACGATAAATTATGTAGAATCCAAATATAAAAAGAATAATAAAAATTATTAGAAGAATTATTTCAATAATCAAGATTTTCACTAAAAATTTTAGAATATTAATAAATTAATATTAAATTTATTTCTCTTACATTACGTTTGTATAATATATAAAGGTTTTATAATTTAATAAATGTAGTGAGAAAAATAGTGGAAAATATTGAAGCTGCCTTTATACATTCCTTAAATAGAATTAATTTTATGCTCAAAAATGAAAAATTTGCTACTGAATGCATTAAAGATTACGAAGGGTTCACTCTATTTGGTGAATCGATCGGACCTTTTGAGAAAGGAAAAAAATATAATCTAAAGTTATTTTCTGCTATTCCTTTTATAGAAAATGATATTTTGACGATCGATCAATCAAAAAAATGTGATAATGTAGATGTTCAAAGGTATGCTATAAGAGAGAGAGATGATCAAAAATTAATTCAAACTGAAGATCGATTATTCTTAAATATAATCAAAGAGTTCAAGCATTTTATGGAAGAAGACATTAAGAAGAAAAAGATACCTCGTATTAATTTAGATAGATATAACTCATATTTATCGAGTATTATTGATAACCGTCTTTTAAAATTGTTAAAACTAGCAAGGACTAAACTATCTTTGGATGATGAGCGAAGGTTAACATTTTCCGAGAAATTATTGTTTGACCAAGTATTTAACCTTATTAAACAATGGAGGAACTTTTTCATATCTTTTGAATAGAAAATTAATTATTGAAAAGTAGATAATATATGGAATCTATTAGGACATTTTAATTTCTCTTATCCCAAATTTCTTGAATTCTGCCTCAATTTTTTTAGCAATGCTTTTTTCTATTTTGATATTTGGTAATAAATCTATAGCATTACTCATTGCATAGTAATGAACCCCTTCTTCGAGGATGATCTCTGTCACATTTCTACCATCACCTTGAAGTTCATTTCTATCCGTTAGCCCGATAGTAGCTATTATATTCACATTTAATTCTTTTAATTTTTTAATTGTAGTTAATAATGATCCACCAGTTGTAGTAACATCCTCCAGAATTATAACATTACCTCTAGGTAATCCAAGAAAAAATCTGTCTTTTGGTTCTCCATGGTCTTTTGGTTTTCCTCTCCCCATGGATAAACTATAAGCTTCTGAGCCATATTCTGCTTGCTTTTTAGCCCATTTATATTGTGTAATAATACCTAATTTAGTAGCACCTTCAGGAACGCCATAAAAACAATCAGGTGTTAAATTTAAATAATTTACAAATGAGATAAGATAATCGGTTAATCTATCTAGTAGAAAAACATCTTCAGAAATATTTCTCCAATTAACATACCAATAGGAGAACCTACCAGATTTTAATTTTATTGGCTCTTTAAAAACGCCTATTACATTGTTTTTTAATATAAAATTATGAAATCTATCTTTTTCTGCCCAAGTCATAAGGAATAAAATTAATCTTTTAGTGTTAAATACTCTTTTCTTGCTTCTGCGTATTCTTCTCCACTAATTTTCCCCTCTAAAAATAATTGTTCTTTTTCACGCATTGTCTTTCTTTTTAGGACTAAATCTTTTTTCCTTTCTGCTTTAATGAAATTATTCGATATCGTTTGAGCTAATTTTACTATCTGTTTATTTTCTTTATTCAGGAGATCTTCTAGATATTTTTTAATGGGTTTAGCAATATCGGCATCTTTTCTTGAAATTTCTTCAATCCGAGTTAAAGCTAATATAATTTCTTCATCATCTACTCCTTTCAGAACACTTATTAATCTAGGAATTGCTACATCTTTCATTACTTCATTAAGATAAGCCTCAACATCCTTTCGAGCGCTCCCATAACTGTCCATTTGCTTATTTCTGATATATTCAATGAAAAGTAGTGGTAATTCAATTGGCCATTCCTTCATTTTTTCTTTATCAACTAATTGTATCACTCCCCCCTCCTTCTTCTTAAAGACTCTTATATCCAATCACCTGTAGTTAGTTTTTCTGGCAAATATTCATCGGTTAAAAATTTAAATCCATGAGAAGCGAATGCTTGTATCTCTGCTTTTATTTTCAATTTAAGTGCCAGCTTTAGATCCTCCTCCCATGCTCTATTTTTTTTTACAAAATTTTCACTTAATAGATCTTTAGTCCGTTTTTCGTCTTGCTTATTCATTTTTATTCTTACTTCTTGTGGAATTTTATATTTATCTAAATCCCTTGTTAAAACACCTAAGAGTTTTATGTTAGGTGTTGCGAGAAATGGAGATTCATAACTTAATCTTTTAGAACCTCTTAAATAAACTGAATGGATATAATGTCCATATGGGTCACTGTCGACTAAACTAAAAACAGGAAGATTTAGCTCTTTGCTCAGTCTCTTTAGGAACATTCGAACAGCAACATTACCTACGCCTTGGGCTGTTAATAATATACAAGGATATTTTCTCCAAAATCTTGCCTCTGCTAAGCGCATCATAGCAGCATCTTTCTCAATAACAAGGATAAACTCTGCATCAGACTCTATAATTTCAATATTATCTAGCATCGGCGAAATTGTCCATCCACCACTTCCCAATCCTTCCAAATCGATGATATCATTTCTGTCACGTATTCTCAATCTTCCAACACAGGTACCTTTCGGGGCGGCTACCACATGAGTTGAATTTCTAGTTGTATATAGCATTGTGGCAACATCCTCAATACTTTTATCACTATTCTTTTGCTCTTGAAATAAATTGACATCAGTATAGAAGACTTCCCTTTTGGTAGCATGAATATCTTCAGTAAGTAACTCATTCACCACTTCTAAGACTCTCATCAATCTTGTTATATCTGCTACGCTTGTAAGAGTATGAAATTGTTTTTCCATTATTTGAGTGCCAAGTAATAATAGATCGTTTTCTTCATCCCATATGATATTTGTTCCCGATCTAGAAGGTAATTTAATAGATGGTCTTCCTGTAGTATAAATCTTCTCAAGAATATCATCAACTAAAATATATAGTTTATTAAGAGTTTCTTTTCTGTTAAGATCATCTATTTTAACGGTATCTGGTGGAAGTGTTATATCTTTTTTTTCTTTTCCTTTCTCTAGATAATCTAAATACAGATCTTTAGCTGCTTTTAAATCATAGAAATTATTATTTTGCTTTTTAGCCATAAAAATTAATCACCTTTGTTCAATTTCCAATGTTTTCTACCCGTTTTCACCTCAACTAAAACTTGACCCTTACGCTCTAATTCTTTAAGTTTTAATTGAAGATATCTTGCATCCATCATATCTTTAATTTTTAATTTAAATATTAAATGCTTAATAGTTTGCCATTCATTAGTCAAAACTTTTAAAAGTCTGTCAGTAGTTATGATAGGGAGGGTAGTTTGAGTTGGTTTTCTTTTTGAGGGTTTTGATTTAACCAAATTTGTAATGGGTGTTTCCTCAACAGGAACTTCTTTAATTCTTGGTTTTTCTGTAATGATTTCTTGAACTTGAGGTTTTTCTATTTCAATTTTTTTGACCTTTTCAAGTTCTGGTTCCTTTTCGATCTTTTTCGATATAAATGAATCTAAAATTATATCAATGATGTCATTTTTTCTTGATTTTGATGGAATTTGAATATTGTTTTCACTACAATAATTTTTAAGTTCTTCTACAGTCCAGTTAAGGAGAGTTTTTTTAGAAAATATATTTTTCTGTTCGACAGTTTTTTCAGAGATGATTTCACTCTTAGGTTGTATCTCTTCTTGTATAATTTCTACCTTCTTAACATCGATCTTCTCAGGTATTGTTTCTGGTAAAACAACAGGGGTGGGTTTTTTCCCTATTGCTTCTCTCATTAAATTTTCAAGTTCTTTAATATTTATATTTGCTTTATATCTGCTTTCTCCTTGAGAAGCAATATTATATACACTTTTAGCAAATGCAGGGATATATTTCTCAATTAAACTAGTTCTTTTTTCACGTTTGTGAATACTTGCCTTTCGATTGATATAAATTCTTAATCTTCTTCCGATTGCCTCTAGGCAAAATTTTATCTCTTTAATGAGATTTTCATCATCTGCCAAAGCATTTTTTGATTGGGACTTAAACATTAGGTGTACAAATGGCCCTGAAACGTTTACTAATAATTTTATTGGACCTTTTGGTAATCCATTATCATATACTTCCAGATTATAGTTTTTCCAATTAACTGATTGGACTGCTTTTGTTATTGCACAATCAGCACTGTCTCTCAATTTAGGTGTTCTATTTACAAATCTAGATAGTACATCTCTTGAGCGCTTAGGAACTTCAATATTTTTGGAATAAGCCATAACAGCTTCTACGACATATGCTAAACCTTTTCCACTGGTAGGATCCCTTGATTCTGCTGCGACAAAATCATCATCTCTTGTATAATTTTCAATGAAATATTCAAATACAGTTCCATAAGCGTCAACTGATTCAACATCGGAAATAGTTATAAGATCATTTATGGTTTGCTTAATTTGCTGTGATTCCAATTTTTGATCCACTATATCTACATTTCTTAATATATCGGTATTAAGATTAACTACTCCACTAGGATCTACCGTTCTTTCTGACTTTTCTCTATGTAATATATCTATGGTTTGATCCAGAGTCTCTACAGGAATATCAAAATCATCAAGACCATCAGAAGTTTTTAATCCTATTTCTTTTATTAAGGAATTTTCTAAAATTAATTCACCTACGGGTATTGCTGTGTCTGTTGGAGGTGCCATATATTTCATTGATTTAAAAGCAAGGAAAAGTGAATTGAATTGTTCTTTAGTTAAATCAACTGGTTTAACTTTGGAAATTTCTACTTCATTAACTAAATCTTCAAAATCAGTTCTGTTTTTGAATTTTTTTAATTCAATTAAGCCGTGTTTATTATTCTTATAAAGTTCACTTAGATCAAGCTTTATTTTTTCTTTTTGTTTTAGTATTTTAGCAGAATTATTTAATAACTTTTTAATCTCCTTTTCGATATTTTTTATTTCTTTTTGAGTTTCAGCTTTTTCAATACGATTGTTAAATTTCCTTATATCTTTGTTAATTTTTTCTTGATCTTTATCAATTTTCATGTATTCTGACATTAGCCTCCAATTTTTCTCAATGAGATCTTCAGATTCCACTTGATAAATAATTAGTTTATCTCTTGGTTTTGTTGATCTTCCATATACTCTTTTTTCAAAGTTCAAAAAATATATTTTGTCGGTTTTTTTCTGGATTTTTGATACATATCCTTCTTTAAGAATAAGGAGGTTTAACTTATCTTGGAGATCCACTTGGGCCATATCTATTATTTCTTTGGCGGTTTTTGAACTAATTCTAACAAAATTTTCTTTGAGAAATGCTGATACTGATTTATTTTCTGATTTTGATATGAGATCTTGTAGATCACCAATATTGACTGATGATGGGTGAGGTTTTGCATATTTAGGTTCTTTTGGAAAAGAGGCCGCTAAACGGCGATAAATTTTTTCTTTTCCATAAGGATCGATATAAATAATAGTTATATGTGGGTTCATATAAGCAGTATCTTCAACATATTTCTCAACATAACCCCTAACATATTTTACATTTAAATAGTTCAATTTGATATAGGTTCCGTGTAGAAATGGACTGTCAATTTCTGTTGGATGAATTAAATATTTCTTTTCGTTCTTAGATGTAGTGAAAAATTCGGTAGCCGTTGCATACACATTTTCAGCACTCTTAGAAACCGTTACTATAGGTTTACCAGTCGTATTTTGAGCATCACTAAAGGCACTTGGCGCACCAAATCCTTGACTACCTCTTGTTTGTTTTAATTCCATTGATTTTGATGAAGCTAAATATTTCCCGAACTTTCTAAGATCAGTTTTAGACATGCCAGTACCATTGTCAAACATTTCAAAAGTGAAACTCATTACATTCTTCTGACTGATTTCAGAAGTAAGAAATGAAGGTGCTTCGAATTCTCTTATACGAATTATTACAATTGGTTCTACATCAATAATGAATTCTACAGGTTTGATTAATTCTTGCATGTCATCAATGATCCTTTTTACTTCCTCTTCAACTTCTAATTCTTCTTTATCAACTATTTCACCTGATTCTTCTTCTTCCATTTCAGGTAAAACCGCAGGAGCTTCCTTCAATTCAGAGGTTTCGATGCCCAGCTCTTGCATTAATGTATGCTTTGCCTGTTCATCTAGATGCTGGGTTTTTTTTTCCTCTTTCGCAGCCTCGACAATAGAAAACTTTTCTAAAAATAATTCTTGGTCTAGAGAAAACTTTATTCTTGAATCAGGTTTCTGCAACTCCTTCCATTGAAAGCTTTCAATAGCATCAAGTGCATTATCTATAAATTCGGCGCAATATTGAACATGCTTCCAATACCCATATTCAAAACCAACTAATTGCGTTCGTTTCCGCATGTATTCTGCGATCGTACCTTGCTTTATCTTACCTTCTTCCTTTGTTGAAATGTTAATCCAACTCTTATAATGTCTATATAATATCTATCTCAATATTCTTTAGAAAAAACTATAAATATTTATTTGTTTTTTGGTAAAATCATTTCATTATTATTTTATTAAATAGATTAAATATCTATATTGTTACATTCTAACCATTCTTACAGTATTTACGTTTATTCACTTTTTACTGTAATTAAATTAATATTTAAATATTTTCTTTAAATAGAAAATTAAAATTAGGTTTTATTAATTTGATGGAAAGAAATAGGACAATTTAATGTTTAATTTATTTTATTTTTTTAGGGTTCTAGATTTCTCTAAGACAACATCTAGTATTTTGGAGGCGATATACCTTTTAGTATTTCTTTCAACATGAGTTACATGTTTATTTTTATCTATGATGTATACCTCATTATACTTACTGCTGAATCCGATATCATCTCTACCAATGTCATTTGCTACGATTAAATCAATATCAGATTTAACAAGTCGATTGTATGCCCGGTTTATTAGCTCTGTTCTTGAGACATTTGTTTCTGCTTTAAAGGCTACAATAAATACGTTATAATCTTTTTTCCTTGCCACATCTATTATTTTTGGTGTCAATTTCATATTGACGTTCAGTTCTTCTACATTATTCGAAGAAATTTTACCGTTTATGCATTGTATTGGTTTATAATCACTAATTGCGGCTGCAGATAGAAAAAAATCATAATTCCCATAAGAGATTTCATCCTTTACTGCTTTAATAAAATCATCCGTTGATACAACGTGAGTTGTTTTTATGTATTCAGGAAGTTCTGCTCTACATTCTCCAGCAACCAATAGTACTTCACCTCCTCTTGCCGAAGCCTCTTTGGCGAGTTCTATTCCCATTCTTCCAGATGATTTATTTGATACAAATCGAACTGAATCTATTGCTTCTCTTGTTGGTCCCGCAGTAATAAGTATTTTTTTTCCTTCTAAATCTTTCTTAGACACTAATATATCAATTACTCTATCTATAATATCATCAATTTTAGCTATTTTTGCTTTTCCTTCAGAAATTCTTGGACCTAATATCTCTACTCCAAATTTTTTTATTTTCTTTTCATTTTCTTCTAAAATCTGATGTTTATACATGCTTTCATGCATTGCAGGTACAACAACAATTGGTATAGAAGATCCAAAGGCAGTACTAACAACAGTAGTAACTGGAGTATCATCGATTCCACATGCTATTTTTGAAATAGTATTTGCTGTAGCAGGACATATTAAAATTATATCTGCTTTACCCAAAGTCGAGGATCTATCACCAGCTAGGTATACATGTTCTACAGCACCAGTTAATTTCGTGATCACTTTATTTCCTGTTGCCCATTCCATTAAGGTAGGATTGATTAGTTCAGTAGCTGCTTTAGACATAACACATATTACTTCTGCCCCTAACCTCATAAGTTCTCGAGCAACGATTGGTGAGTTTATGATCGCAACGGAACCTGTTAAACACATACAAATAGTTTTTCCTCTTAGAATGGTTCCCTTACTCTCTACAATATCCTTAGAGGGGTGTTTATGTTTGGTGTTTTTCATTATTTTTCATCAATGATTCAAATTCTATTTAAAATAAAATTTATCTAGCATAAAAATATTGATATAAAAATTTCACTTTATCTCAAATTTATTTCCATGTAAAATTAAGAATGGAACATTCGAGCTTTCTCTTAATTAGATTTGTTTAATAAATCAAGTGGATTTTAAATATTTTCTACGCAACTTAAATATAAATTTTTGAAATTAAAGTTAATGAAAAATGCAAAAAGTATGTGATTTACATATTCATAGTAAATTTTCGGGGGGAGCAAGCAAATATATTGATATATTTAGAATTGCTTTAAACTCTGGTAAGAAAGGTATAGATATCGTTGGTACGGGTGATTGTCTACACCCATCTTGGTTGAGTGAATTAAAAGTTCACTTAGTTGAATATGCTGAGGGGATGTATTTCACGCCTAAAATACCGAACATTAATTTTGTATTACAAACTGAAATTGAAGTTATTTGGAGAGAAAAATCTCATCTCAAAAAAGTCCATTTTATCATACTTTTTCCAAATTTTGAAAAATTAGAAGAAGCTTCTATATTTTTAAATAAATTTGGAAATCTAGATAAAGATGGTAGGGCAAAAATATACTGTTCTGCAGAAAAAATTATTTTTGGACTAAAATCAGTAGACAATCTTATTGAAATAATACCAGCTCATATATTTACTCCTTTTTTTGGAATTCTTGGTGATAAATCACAATTTAAAAATTTAAAAGAAGCAATCGGTAGTAGTACGAATTATATTCATGCTGTAGAGACCGGTTTAAGTGCTGACCCTATTATGATCAGGAAGATTTCGGAATTAAATGACCTTACGATCCTCTCTAATTCGGATAGTCATTCCACTTGTTTTCATAGATTGGGTAGAGAAGCCAGTCTTATTAATATAAATAAAGTAGATTATTCCAATTTAATTCAATCAATTAGAAAAGATAAAATTATTAAAACTTATGAATTCAAACCTTCTGCTGGAAAATACTACTATGATGGGCATAGAAAAGAACGTCATAATAACAAGAAAAATTATTTTTGCAGCCCTAATCTTAATATGAATAAATGTCCTTATTGCGGTAAAAATTTAACAAAAGGAGTTCTTTCTCGGATCTGTGAATTAAGTGATCAGAAAAATCCAAGAATATTTAATTTTCAGTATGTCGTCCCCCTTTTGTATTTAATCACGGTTGTATTTGGAGGAAATGAGTACAATAAAAAGAATATAGCCATATATGAAAAACTTATTAGCAATAATGGGAATGAATTTAATATCTGGGAGGGGAAAAGTAATTTTGAAGGTATTTCTGAAGAACTTATTGAGAAAATTATAAAAATAAGAAAAGGAGAGTTCTGGTATATTCCCGGACATGATGCAAATTATGGTAAACTGCAATTCAATGAATAATGGGTGTCCTTAAGAGGGAGCATCTACCACTTTTAATCTTAAATTTAATTTTAAAGCAAAATCTTGAAACTTTTTTATTTTATCTGGTTTGAGAGAGATTTTTCTGGTTAATTTTAAAATTTCAGAGAATTTTTTTCCATAAAACGTTTTGCTAATTTCTGAGATATCATATTGAAATTCATTATTATCAAATGACCGCAGAATCTCGGAGTTTTCAAACTCTTCTTTTCGAATTTCGATAATATCATTAGCATATTTAACAAAGGGTGTATTCCTCAATTTTTTTAAATCAAAAATATCAGTACTTCCGAGATCTCTTTCAGTTAGAATTTTTTTTATATATTGATGTATTTCATTTATAAATTTGGTTTTAAATTCATTTAAATTATACCCAGGTTCAAGAATTTTCGTTAAAATTTCAGAAAATGGTAATTCTAATCCATTCAATTCATTCTCTAAATTTAATAAAATTAAAAGTTGATCAGATTTTGCACTAATTTGTGATTTTAATTCCTCAAAAATATATTCCTTTTCTTCGAATATAAAATTAAACAAAAATTCTCTAAATGCTTGAACGAATTGAGCATAATTCGGTATAAAAACTTTATTTGTGTTATTTGTTATTATTTCATTTGCCTCAAAAGGGTTAATTTCTTTGTTCAATACTTCCTTAACAAGAGATAAGGGATAGTATCCTTCGATAAAGGTCATCCCTTTGGATATACTTGATATTGCATCTTGATATGAACATTTAGTAATAATATTCACGGTTTTAATGATGTTACTTTCAATTTTAACAGGAGTCTTTTTACAATAACAAAGATCAAAAGGCTTTAAATCATGAAATAATAGATTGTTTTGGTCAGGTATTATTATTTGAGAGCCGTAGGCACTTACAATACTTCCTTGAATAGGCTTACTTGCCAAATCCCATTCGATGATAAACACATCCTCAGAATATTTTTGTTCTCCTTCATAGATATATTCTATATTTGTAGATAATAACGAGTATCCATTAATTGAATTAAAAGAATAATCTATTTCTCCCCAAAATTGTGTTTTGTAATAATTCACATCCTGATAAGTATTTAAATCGTCCAAAAATAATTCTTTCATAATAAAATAATTTATTCCAATTTCTGAAGATTTAATCATTTGATCATTTGATCCAAAGAAACCTAATCGAGAAATAATATAGTGGTAAACAGGGTTTTCTAAATTTGCTTCATCATGCTTCACAATATAAGTATTCCTTCTTTTTCTGAATTCTCCTACTGACTTTTTTATATTATACTTCTCCATTAATAATTTCAGATATGAGAATTTTTTTAAGTATAATTTTTTTTCCAAATTTTTTATTTCTAACCTATATTTCTTATATTCTTGATTATATCGTTCTTTAGGGATTTCTAAAACTTTAAATTGTTTTTTTAGTAATTTTAATTTTTCCAATAGACAAAAATTATCAATCTCAGATAAGAAATAATTCACAAGTCTCTCTTTTAATAAATTAAGACGATCTGGGGTTATTAATGCTTCAAAATCAATATTATGTTTACTTAATTCCTCTTTATTTTTCTTTAGTATGTAAATTGAGAAATAATTATCGTTAAAGTGAGGGCTATTTACCAATTTTCTTAAGTGATTAATTTGTGATAAAATATTAGAAATATTTTTAAATTCAAATATTTTATCAATTGAATCAATAATTTTAAGTAGATTAAAGAAAGAATATTTATGAATTACAAACAAGAATTTTTTAAAACCCTCATCTATTATCTTATTGAATTTAGCATAATAACCTCCTAATTCTTTTTCGTATCCATTCTTTAAAAATTCAAAAAATTCAATGAACAAATTGTTTTCCACAGCTATAATTAAAAAGTTTAAAATTATATCATCGGATTCATCTTGATTAATTACAGCTTTATCTAGATAATTTAAAGCTTCGACACAATTATTGCTTTCAAGGCAATTATTGGCTAATAATTGATAGTTTTTACTCTTTTTTCTTGAACCAAAATCCTCTGAAATTAAACTGTATTCATTTAAATTCATTAAAATTTTTTCCGAGTACTCTTTCTTGATGATCATGAGGAGCTTTAAAAAATGGACACAGATCTTCTTATTTCTTTCTGAATAAATTAGAAATAAAGGACAATCGTGAAAAATTTCATCATTCTTCTCATCTATGATAAGATGATACTCACGGTCATTATCTAAAATGATGCTCCTAATCTTTAGGGGATTTTCTCGAAGACAAAAAATATTTATTTTATTTCTTGGGAATTTAAGAGATTTATGATAAGATTCTGAGCCAAATTTTTCAATAATTAGACTTGATATAGACTTTTGTGTCATTTTATTAATTAAAATCTTGATTTTATGATTTCAGAGATTAATTTTGGGAATTCATTCCAATCTTTTATAGTTAGTAATTGTCCTCCAGCAACTTTTACTATTTTTTCAGCTTCTTTCAAGTTGTATGAACTTTCAGGGCAAACTAATATGAAATCCACACCAAGAGAACGCATAACTCTAATTTCATTAATAGCTTCTTGAATATCAAAAACTTCTGCATCTGTAAAAAGAACATTTAATTTTTCACGTGAATAGGAATGTTCTTTAAATTGCTTATTAGCCCATTCGAGAGCACTTTGAATTTTTGTTCCTCCTCGGGCAGAAACTGATAGAAGCTCATCAGCTAATTTTTCTAAATCTATTTTTTGATTTAATTCTTTTAGTACATGAGTATTCGATTCAAAAAAAGAGATTCCAAGCTCATCTTTGCGCATTCCATAACATAACATTGTCACACATATAGCCATATAAGCAAGTTTATCTCCCGTCATGCTGCCTGAAATATCCAACTCGAAGCAAGCAGTTCTAAGCCCTTTTGCAGTTTCAAAGACGAAAAAATCATCATATTTAATATGATCTAGCTTTTTTCCTTTCTCTAGGATATTATAAATTGTCTCCTCAAGATCTATATTTTCAAAATCATCTCCTATAGAGTATGGACGTACCAAATTAATTGGAATTGGACCTGTTGTAGAGCTACCTAAACGAGCACGGGAATAATATATACCCAATTCTATTAAAACTTTCTTTGCCAATTCCTTTACTTTTTGTTTGGCATTCTCAGGTAAATGATCTCGATGTAAAAACCATTGTTTTAGTAAATTTTCGCCACTACCTGCCGATAAACACGAGATCATCTTATCTTGGCCTTCTTTGCCCCCAATTTGTTGAGCTCCTCTCAATGCGTCACTTAAATTAAAATTACCTAAAGCGCCCAAAGCATCTCTATTATCTGAAGCCAAGGCGCTTGCAATTAACTCCTTTATCCTCTCATCATTTAGTTGATCTTTGATTTGGTTCATTAAATTACTTATGCGTTGAAAATCTGCAGTTTTTTTTTCTATTAATTTTTTTAATAATTGATAATTTGGTTCAATTAATTCATAGATATCTTCATCAGCCATTCCCAGCGCTTTCCCTTTTTTTTTAATATCTTCTGGTGAAGGGTTAAGTCCAATTTTTCTTAAAAACTCAGTCACACTTTTCAATTGATTAGGTGATTCACATGATTCTAAAGTTAAGTTAGTAAGATTTGGAAGTGTTTGAGCCATTTTTTGACTACAATGCATATTTGCACAACTATTTGCTAGTTGTTGGATCTGATGGGAGAGAGACTTAAACGCTTCAGACTTTTTATTTTGCTTCATTGCATCATTTATAGCGTTTTGAAGTGCTTGGTTGAAAAGTGAATTCCAAGATTTATTTGCAAATGCGGTTTTTGTAAGAGACTCAAGTGAGAGATTGAATTTAAAATTGTTAGCTTCTTGATCTAACTTATCAAGTAATGAGGATCTAAGATTAGTCCCATAAAATTGGTCTAAAGAGTTTGCAAGGTTAAAGTTATGCTCAAATGAAGAATTTTCAATAGAATTTTTCAATACTTCTTCTAGATTAAAATTAGGAGTTTCACCTAATGTTTTTGCCGCATTAAAAAGTTGATCTAAATTGTTGATTTGATTTTGAAGTTCTTTCTTTAGGTTTTGTATATCATTCTCAGAGATCGCTTGTGTTTTATCAAGATATTTAATTGTCTGAATTAAATCCTCCAATTTTCCTGAATTGATAAGTTCATTTAGATTGTCTGAGATGCTTTGATGCTGTAGAGCTTTGCTGGCAATTTTTTCCCAGGATCGTTTTGATTTTTCTTGTATTAAATCATCTAAACCTAGGGCGTCACCAGCTTTTAGATCTTCAGGTTCTAAAGAATTAATTCTTTGAATAAGTTTTTGTTTAGCTTTTTCAAGTAGTTTGTTAAAAGAATTTATCTCATCTTTATATAATTCTGAATCGTCATTAAAAAAGTTCAAAGCGGCGTTAATGAGATCTTCATTTCTTCTTTTATTTAATTCTTTAATGAATTGTTCCATCTGTTCAATTGTATTTATGTCTATTGATTTTGTCATCTCAATTTCATCAACTAATTCCTGCAATTGATCCATTTCTGATTTTATATCTGTGTTCATTAAATTATCTTCAAAATCCGTCATGTTAGTATCTTTAAAGAAAGAATCCATGATATTTTTCTTATAATTTGGAAATAAAACATCAAAAGCAATTTCCTTTGCTAGATTTTGATTATCTGGAAATGAAGTAACTGTACTGATTTCAATATAATCGTTAGGAGTTATAGAACCTTTACGATAATATCTGGAAATGATTAATTTTGGAATTGATAGGACTTGTCTTGAAGATGGAATTTGCACTATATCCGGATGGCTTCTCATTCTTCTTATAAATTCAACTGCAAATTCACAAGGATTTTCTGGAAAGATTCCCAAGCAATTACCCTCCTAGAGTCTTTTGTATAATATTTTCTATAACATTTTCAACTTTGATACCTGGTTTTGGTTTTATGCTCCCCAGTAAAACATTTCTAGCAATATCAGAGAGATATACATAAACAGATTCTTTTTCTTCTGCTTTATTTTCTTTTTCTATGAGTCTTCTCCTTCCTAATAACTTTGCCATGGCAATTCCCGCTCTAATAGAAGCAGGAATTTCGATATCAATCTTATTTTGTCGTGTTTCTTTAATAACGGAATAAATTAATTCCAATTCAGATTCTTCTATAATAAAATGTTCCGGGAGGTTAATTCTTATAATATCTAGCTCAGTTGATTTATCAGGATAAGTTAGCTTAATCCAGACTTTTATTCTGTCTTTTAATGCTTCAGATAGACGATGAGTTCCCGATAATTCTTCAGGATTCATGGCACATATAAAAAAAAATCCTTATCAGCTTTTATTCTTCCAAGATGAGCAATACCAATCGAGGCTTCCTCTAAAGGTTCTAACAAGGTATTTTGAGAATATTCAGTTGCTCGATTAATTTCATTTGCTAAAAATGTTCCACCTTCCAACATTGCATTTAATAAAGGTCCGGGATTAAAAGCTTCTAATACAAATCCTTTTTGTAATGTGATCGCTGGATCAAATGAACCAATAAAATGTGATGGTTTAATACTTTCATCCATAGTTAACCAATTAAAGCTTCTATTTTTATTTTCTTTTGCCCGAAGACTGGCAAAATACCTACATAAAATAGTCTTTCCGACTCCAGGTGGTCCTACTAATGCAGGAAATAAACCAGTTGCTTCTGCGTCTCTCAATAATTCAAGTGCTTTTCCATATTGTCCTGAAAGAACAATGTCAATTTTTTCGTCAGAAATATCCTTTATAAGATGCTGGTTGAATAATTCCTCAAAATTTTCTTTATTTATCATATTAAGTTCTCCAATACTATTGGAACATTTTGATTATCTTTTTACATGAATACATGAATATTAAGTACTAGATAATTTAAAACTTTAAAGTTAATAATTAAAAGGTATTATAATTTCTTAATCTAATTGACTGAATTAATTAAATAGTTAACTTAGTGTTAGTATTGTTTTAAATAAACTAGTGTTAATAAAAATTATTTAAT
>JBHLRJ010000083.1:0-18419 GCA_048882645.1 Candidatus Thorarchaeota archaeon | reverse complement strand
ATAAGGTTCTACATCAATCTCCTTTGCAATATCGGGAACAGATTTACCTTCCAATTTTATTTTTTCTAAAATTTTATGACGAATGACCTCATTTTCAATAGCATTATTCAGAATATCTTCAAATTCATCATTGGGGATTATATCTCCATACACATTTCCCTCGGTTGTTAATTCCCTTTGTCTCGCCACTAAGGCTCTTAATCTTTTGTCACATAGAGCAAATTTAACAGCATTTAGATTATCAATTATTTCTTTTTTTACTTTTTTGTTATGAATCGGAGATGGTCCCAGTTTTTGGATATATTCTGTAAAATCACTCACTAATTGAGCAAATCTGGCACCTTCGGAAGCAGAAACCCAATCAAGGCGTAATCGCTCAGAGAAATTGATTTTTGATAAAACTTTGTTTAACATTTTCATTTTTAATTCTGCTTCATAATTACCACTTATATAGTGACAATCTCCTAAATGACATCCCAAAACAAGTACTCCATCAATACCGTTCATAAAGGCTTCAGCTATAAATACTGGATCAACTCTTCCAGAACACATAACACGAATAATTCTAACATTTGTTGGATACTGAATTCGACTAACACCTGCTAAATCTGCTCCTGCATAAGAGCACCAGTTACACAAGAATCCTAATATTTTTGGTTCAAACATGATTTACTCTCCAACCCCATACGTTGCAATTTCAGCGATTATTTGATCACGGGTAAAATGATGCATTATAATTGCATTATGTGGACAACTCGCACTACAGACTCCACATCCTTTACAAACCACTCTATTCACGACCACAGTTTCAGTGTCTTCATCTTTGGATATTGCACTATACGGACAAATCTTAATACATGCTTCACAACCCACACAAACATCTATATCAATTTCGGCTGTAGAACCCTCTACTTCAAGCATTTGTTTTGAGAGAATTGTACTAGCTCTTGATGCTGCTGCATTTGATTGTGATATACATTCTGAAATAGTAGCAGGCCAATGAGCGGATCCACTTACAAATATACCATCAGTAGCAAAGTCTACTGGCCTTAATTTCACATGAGCTTCCAAAAAGAAATTATTCTCCTCTAGAGGAACTTTTAGCATTTTAGCCAATTGGTCCGAGTCTTCATTTGCAATTAGAGGCATTGATAGTACTACAAGATCATAGGGAAATCCGATAACTTGATTAATAAACTCATTATATACTTCAATACGATTTTTTTTAATAATGGGTGGTTTTTCTGGTAAATAATTTATAAAAAGTATTCCCCTCTCTCTTGCTCTTCTATAATATTCCTCATAAGTGACACCTTGAGTTTGAATGTCTCTATAAACTATGGTAACATTAGCATCTGGATTTTGCTCTTTAATTAAAATAGCATTTTTAAGCGCAGTCATACAGCATATATTTGAGCAATATCTTCTTTCTTCATTTCTACATCCGACACATTGAATCATTGTAATGTTGTTTGCGTCGATGTTATTCCTTTTTAATAATACCTCTAATTCTAATTGACTGATAATGGTTTTACCGTTATAATTATAATATCCTTCCGGTGATAAAACTCTTGCACCGGTAGCAACAATTATAGCTCCAGCTGTGATCTCAATTTCTTTTTTATTTTGAAGAATAAATAATCTATAATTCCCAACATAACCTTCTATTTTTTTTATAAGAGCAGACTTATAAATATCGATCTTCTCGTGAGATTCTACTTGATCTCTTATCTCTAATATATTAGAAGCATCTTCATTAGTGGGATACACTTTATTTAAATATCTAAGTAATCCTCCTAATTCTGATTCTTTTTCAATTAAACTTACTTTAAAATTTTGGTTTGCTAAATTTAATGCAGCATTCATACCAGCGATTCCTCCTCCTATTATAATAGCAGAAGGTATCACGCTCACTTGTGTACTTTCTAATGACTCCAATAAAGCAGCTTTATAAACACCCATTCTAATTAGGTCTTTTGCTTTTTCAGTCCCTTTTTTAGGCTCTTTTTGATGAACCCAAGAGTCTTGATCCCGAATATTTACCATCTCAAATAAATAAGGATTTAATCCAGCTTCTTGACACGTGGATCGAAACAACGGTTCATGAGTCCGGGGAGAACATGATGCCACAATGACACGATTTAAATTGTGTTCCTTAATATTTTCTTTGATTGCACTTAATCCCACTTCTGAGCAGGTATATAGATTAGCATCACTAAGAACAACGTTAGGTAATGTTTTGGTATATTCTGTTAATTCAGAAATATCCAAAACTCCGCCAATATTAGTCCCACAATGACAAATAAACACTCCAATTCTAATCTCTTTATCTGACATCTTTTTCATCCCCTCATTACTATTTCAGCAGCTTTAGCAGCTGCTCCACTTGCATCAACTACAGAATTTGGAATATCCATTGGTTCTCTGCATGCACCACAGAGAAAAATACCTTTTTTAGAAGATTTTTGTGGCTGGAAACTATTAGCCTTAAAGAAATTAAAATCATTCATTTGAATCCCTAAAATATTAGCTAAGTCCCCAGCGTCTTTCTTAGGGATCATGGTAGTAGCTAAAATTACTAAATCAAATTTAAGTTGTTTCACCTGGGAACTATCAATATCTTCATAAATAATTATAGGATTTTTTTGATCGTCTTCTATTATCTTTGCTACTTTTCCTTTTATGTATTTAATAGCATATTCATTTTCTCCACGTTGAATATATTCTCGAAAACCTTTACCAGCTGCTCGAAGATCAATATAAAATATTGAAGATTCTATTTCATTGTCATGTTCATAAGCGATCATAGCTTCTTTAGTGGTATACATACAACAGCATGATGAACAATATGGATTATTTTTTATATCCCTTGAACCGACACAATTAATAAAAGCAATTTTCTTAGGGTCATTACTATCAGAGGGTCTCTGCAAATGACCCCCCAAAGGACCAGAAGCACAAATTAGACGTTCAAACTCTAGTGCGGTGACTACATTAGGGTACCGTCCATATCCGAGAGATTTAAGAGTTGTTGGATCAAAAATATCATAACCAGTTGCTACGATGATTGATGCAACATTTACTTCAAATTCTTCATCTTTTTGATCGAAATCAATAGCTTCTCTCTCGCATACTTTTTCACATATCCTACAAGCATTTTTTGTAAAAAATAAACAGTTCTCTCGATCAATAGTCATTATTGAGGGGACTCCTTGTACATAATCAATATAAATTGCTCTACGTTTCCTTAATTTCATATCAAATTCGTCATCCACCCTCATAGGGCACTTTTCTATGCACGTCCCGCAATTTATACAAGCATCTTCTTTTACATATCTTGCTTTTTTAAAAATCTTTACATTAAAGTTCCCTGGTTTACCAGATAAGTTTTTTACCTCTGAGAGAGTATGTAAATTTATATTTGGATGTCGAACACACTCGGCGAGTTTAGGTGCTAAAATGCAAATAGAACAGTCATTCGTGGGAAAAGTTTTATCAAGTTGAGCCATTCGCCCACCAATACAGGAACTTTTCTCAATTAATACAACACTTATTCCTCTTTCAGCTAAATCTAAGGATGCCTGGATACCAGCAATTCCTCCACCAATAACCATCACTTTTTTTAATTTTTCACCCAAAAAATACCAACTCCTATGGATTAATTATTTTTTGTAAAATATCATTAACTTTTATCCGATGGAAGTTTAATCCAAGTTCTTTTTCATCAATTCCACAAGCTAAAGCAATCAATTCAGTTATGTAGAAGACAGGAAAATTATAGTCAGTATTTTTATTTTTATTTATTTCTCTCTGATTAAAATCAAATTGCTGATAACAAGCGGGACAAACACAAACAATACAATCTGCTCCTGCTTCCTTTATACTTTTAAGTTTGCTTTCTAACATATCTAAGGAGAGCTCTTTATCGCATTTTTCTAATGGATTTCCACAACAATCATTTTTCATATCATACTCAACAGCAGTTGCCCCAATTGCTTCAATTAACTCATCTAATGTTTTAGGATCCAGTGGATCATCCCATTTTATTATTTCTGAAGGGCGTAGATAATGGCAACCCGGGTGACCAGCAACCTTTAAATCTTTTAATGGATTTTTAACTGTTTTTTTAACTTTTTCAATATTTTCATGCAATACCTCAGCAAAATGTTTAATATCACTATTTCCTTTATATGTCTTTCCAATTACCTTTAATTTCAAATTAATCGCTTTTCTCATCTCCTCATCATTATCTAAAATATGTTTAACTGTTTTAAGAGACTCAGTACATCCAGAACAAAGGCTTAGTATATGATTATTACTTTCTTCAAAAAGACATAGATTTCTTGCTCCTAAAGCTAAGGATGTTTCATGATCCATTTGAGCTACTCCAGTAGGATCTGGACAGCATGAACAATTAGCCTGATCTCCAACTTTTATACCAATTTTTTGAAATGTTTTACGCGCTGAGGCTTCTAAGAAGGGTAACCTACCAGGAATTACACAACCTAAAAAGTAATTATAAGACATTTTAATTACTTCCCTCTAATGGCATTTAATTTTTTTTCAAATTCAGTAGCATTTAATAATTTTTTTATTTCATTAATATTAGCAGATTCAATTTTTGGAAGTTTCAATTGATTTCTTCTACGAATGATGGGTTGCGTAAGTGGAATTGCTAACCCATTTTCTACAATGCTTTTTGCTTGCATTTTAAATGTGTCAGGATAAGAAGCTCCTGATAATATAATTTTATTTTTTATTCTCTCAAAGATTTCTGTTAAAAACACATTTTGGGGACATTGTTCCACGCACATCTGACATGTGCAACATAACCATACATTGGGCTTTTGATTTTTTAATAGCAGGTCTTTAAGACCTAAAAGAGAATACTCGATAATTTTTCGAGGATTAAATTCACCATTTGTTATAAAAGCTACAGGACAGGCGCTAGAACAAGTTCCACACTGATAACAATAATTTAATGAGAAATCTTTCTTAATAAGATCATTTCTAAATTCAAAATTAATCATTTGCATAATTTTTCAAACCTTAGCTGGTTAAAGTTAATATATTTTAGAGCCTACTTTTCCTATTTTATAAAATAATGATCTTTTTATTAAGATATTTATTTATTTTTTTAAGGATTACAATGAATTTTATAATAATATAATTAAGATCGGGCTTAATATTTAAAGATTTTTTAGAATTTCGGATTTATGTAACTTTTATAATTTTTTCAATATTTTCATTTAAGATTTCGAAAAATAAGTAATAAAAAATTATTAATTTACTAATGTTATAACTCTTTTAGTTAATCACTCTGATTAAGTCTTTAAAATATAGTTAAAGAAAGCAATTTTAAATAAGAAAATTTTTTTAGAAGTAAATAATAAATTGGGAAATCAAATTCAAATTCCTAAATTTATATGGTAAGACTTATGCGTTTTAAGTCATTTTTTATGATAAAAATTATAATATTAGAAAGATTATAAAATTATAATTTAAGTTTTAAATAATTCACTAAGGAAAATTTGTATGGCTGAAGACGATATAGCAAAAAAACATGATGTTATGCCCAAATCTTTTGAAGACCTTATTAAGGAAGTTCATGAAAAAGATATATGTGGAGAATGTGGGGGTTGTGTAAGTTTTTGTAGTGCTGCGGATATAGGCGCAATTGCGATATCTGAGGAAGGACCACCATATTACTCCAATAAAGATAATTGCTTGCATTGTGGAATTTGTTATTTAATTTGCCCCGAGACGTTTGAATTGGACAAAGAATTAAATGAAAAATACAATTTTAAACCTCCTATTGGAAATTGGATTAGAATTCTAACAGCTCAAGCGAAAGATCCAAACATAAGAGAAGTTGCTACTGATGGGGGAGTTGTCACAGCTATACTAATTGCTCTTTTGGAAAACAAATTAATAAATGGGGCACTCATTTCGAAAAGAATTAATTCTTTTCAGAGAATCCCCTTCTTTGCTAAAACTAAAGAAGAAATTCTTGAAGCTGCGGGAACATATTATGATGCAAAAGGTCCTATTTCGGAATTAGGAAACTATAATACTTTTGTATCCACTATTTCTGAATTAAAAAAGATCTTATCTTCGGATTACATGAAAATTGCTGTTGTTGGAGTTCCCTGTCAAATTCATTCTATTAGAAAGATGCAAGAACTCAGTATCCTTCCAGCTCATATTGTTGAATATACATTGGGTTTATTCTGTTATGAAAATTTTAAATTTGATAACGTTGCGAGAGCAAGAATAGAAGAAAGGTTTGATTTTTCTTTTAAAGATATTGAGAATCTAAATATCAAGGAAAATTTGATAATTAAACTAAGAAATAATGACACACCATTAAGGATAGAATTTTCTGAGCTTACAGATATAATGAGAAATGCCTGTAGAGTCTGTGAAAATTTTTCAAATTTCTATGCAGATATTTCTTTCGGAGGATTGGGATCCCCAAGTGGCTACACTACGGTTATGATTAGAACAAAAAAAGGAGAGAAAATATTCAATCTTGCTCAAAATAAAGGATATATTATAGAGCCAACTGATTTAAATAGTTCTATAGAAAAATCAAAAATTTTGGCTAAAATAATTAGTTTCAGTCAAAGAAAATTAGATAGAGCTAAAAGCTTCAGAGTTCAATAAGTGTTTTAAATGAACTAAAAGCTTATTTAATACAAGGGGAATATATATTCTTCTAAGAACCAAAAATAATTCAGTAAATTTTATTCAAAAAGTAAAGAATTAATGAAATCTCTGTGTAATTGTATTCATAATCACTATTAAAGGTACAATAAAAAAGCAATAATTATATCAATGTTCAATAAAATATATTATCCAAATATATTATCCTTTTATAAAGAAAAAAAGTTTAGTCTAAATAGATATCAAATTATTGGTGATCCCGAATCAAAATCGTTGTTTCTGGACCGTTACAATCTGGTAAATCTAGCTATATTAAAGCATTAGATGCTAATGCACTGAATGTAGAAGCAAAGGGCAAAGATGATAAGTTTTATACGGTTGGGATGGATTTAGGTTCAGTTAAACTAAATGGTTTTGACTGTTACCTTTTTGGAACTCCTGGACTTCTCAGATTTTCAGTAATGAGGAGTATAACGATTCGTGGGGCAGATGGAATTATATTTCTATTTGATGCTGCTGCTCCAGAAAAAGATGACAGTGCGGTTGTAATTTTAAATTCTATACGGAAGTTAATAACTAGCGAGGTTCCTATAGTCTTTTTAGCCAATAAACAGGATCTTGAGTTTGCTCGATCTCCAGAAATAATTCGATCTCAAAATTATTTACCCGAAGATAGTAAGATTTTTCCAACAAGTACAACAACTGGTTTAAATATTAGAGAATCAGTTACACATTTAGTAAATATTATCTATGAAGAATATTCCTCCCTTCTTCAAGTTCTTCGCATATATGAAGAAGATGTCGAGGGTTTAGGAGAGGAATTGAAAAAGGATCCAATGGAAGTGAAAGATTTTTTAAATAACCTCGAAATCAAAAGATTTATTGAGATCGACAGGGTAAAGAAATCTTATAAGGTAAGAGAAGGATTAAAATATTTAGTTTAACTTTTTAACAGAATATTTTAATGTGCTAATTCAGTTGGGGAGATTTCATCTTTATTATGTTTCTTACGAGCTTCAATTATCTCAATTCTTTGTTGTTGAATTAATTCCCAGATGAATTGAGGCATTTCTTTTTCTCTTTCGTACATCTGAGTGATTCGATCTAGTTTTTCTGTTAGTCGAGTGGTTCTAATAGTAAACTGCTCTACGTATTCCTCGATATTATATTCTTTGTTTAAATACTGTTTGAATAGCCTTTCTAAAGTAGAATATTTAGGAATGTACCCAATTGGTGTCTTGATTGCTTCAAATTCTCCATGGATCCGTCCTTCTGCCCATATTACCCAACACAGTTTATCAAGTTTGCCATTTAAAAATTTTCCCTCTTTATTTTTTAGAAAGTAATTCATAGCAAACACCTTAGGGGGATTTGATAGACTATTTCCGAATATTTGGTGATTTTTGAAATATTTACCTAAGGGAACAACGATAAAATCTAAATTTGACATTGGTTGGGTTTTTCTTATTCCTTCGGTACCAAGGGTTTGTGCAGTTGTTTCTGATTCAATAGAGGCACCTAAAAAAACACCATGTTCCCAATTTAAGCTCTCTAATACTGGTGGCATTGTATTACTGTCTCTCCCACCATAAAAGATTCCGTGAATCGGCACTCCATCGGGATTATGTAAGTTAGGATCTGCATTGGTCAATTCTTCAATACGGATGGTATACCGTGCATTGGGATGTGCGTGTGGGATTTCTATACCATTCTTATCTTTTTTTCCTTTAAACCACTCTCCTGAAAAGTTTATACCTTCATCGGGGGTGATTCTCCCATCACCTATCCAATAGGGGATATTAGCATTAATCAGTACATTAGAAAAGATAGTTTCTCTTGGAGTTGTAATAGCATTATAAATCACAGGATCATCTTTCAGATTAACATCTTTGATAATCCCAAAGATACCTCGCTCAATGTTTACGGCATGAGCATATCCATCTCCCCATTTGCGGAGATAAGCAATATCATCTCCTAGGATTGTTTGTTCGGGGAGCATTGCTGTTGATGTTTTCCCACATCCTGAAGGATAAGCGCCACAAACATAAGTTAATCTATTTTTTTCTTTCGGATGGATACCTAAAATAAAGTAATGTTCTGCGAGCCAATCTTCATTATTTGATTTATGAATTGCTAATCTTAAGGCCAGCTTTTTAAGACCAAGGGAGTTACCAGCATATTGATTAAAGCATGATAACACTCTTCCTTCTTGTAGATCAATATAAATTCGGCGCTTACTAAGATCTTTGGTAACTGGAGGTTTTCCTGTTAATTCCCCCGCAGAATGAATAAAATAAAAAAAATTGTCAGAGCCATTTAATTTCTTAAATTCTTCATATCCTGCTCTGTAAAGGAGATCTTCTGAATGAGCAACATAAAATGAATCGGTTAGTTGCAGGGCAAGTATTGAAAATTTTGAATTCAAGGGACCTAGAGAGAAAAATCTTACCACGCATTCCTGACCTTTCATGCATCCATTCATAATTTCAAGGATTTCTTTAAGCCCAACTTCACGATCAACAGTATTTATCCGAGGACTTACATATCCTCCTTTAGGGATTAACACTTTAGTATTTGCTATATCTCTTGCTTGATCATGATCGGACATTGAATAGAAAGCATCATAATGAATGGTATGGCCATTAATTGCTAATTTTGCTTCTTCTCCAACTTCTAGAGCTTTTTGCCTACAATATTCAATATCTTCTTTTGAATCGGTAATTACAGATACTTTTGAAGGTTTACAGAGATTAATAAAGTCTTTTACAATTTTTAGAACATGTTGATTGTTCAAAGCATTCAATTTTTCTAGGTTATGTCGATCGATGTGTTCCATGTAAACTAATTCACATATTTTTCGGTTGTTTTTATTTCAAATGGGTATTAGTGTGTTTATGAAAAAGTTGAAACTATATTAATTTTATTTAATCTTAAGGGAAATATCTCATATAATCATAATGTGTAGATATCGTAATTTTAAATACTTAAAATAAGATAAATAAGAAAAAAAAATTAGAGCTTTTACGTTTCACTTGATCCTGAACCCTTAGCGCTAATAATACGGTCGATTCTAAGTATTAAATTTGCCAATTCGCTCCCAGATTTTATAATATGATTCAGTAACTCGGTAGGTTCAACTATACCCTTTTTAAAGTTATCGCCGATAGTATTAGTAATAGTATCAATACCAATCCATTTATCATCATCAGTTTTGTGAGCAGCTCTTAATTCAGTGAGTTTTTCAATTTCTTCTAAACCTGCATTTTTAACTAAAGTTTTAGGAACTTCCTCAAGGGAAAGTGCAAAAGCAGTAACTGCAAGTTGTTCTTTACCCCCAATCTCATTTGCATAAGCCCTAATTCTTTTAGCAAGCTCAATATAGATAGCTCCTCCACCAGCGACGACCGATTTAGTGTCCATAATTTTAGCGATAACAGATAATACATCATGTAGAGAGACTTCTGCAGTGCTGAGAATTTTATCAAGTCCACCTTTCAGTAAAATGGATACGGATTTTGGATTTTTACATCCTGAAAGTAAAGTATAATCATCATCACCAATTTTCTCAAAATGTACAGTTTCAGCAAAACCTAAATCATTTTCAGATAGTGAAGTGATATCATCAACAAGTTTTGCATCCACAGCTTTTAATATCGATTTATAGTCACTTTCACCAACATTTTTTATCGCTGCAATGCCCTCTCTTGCTAAATAAGCACCAAATTTATCAGAGATATCGCTACTATTTACAATCATAGAAACTCCTACTTCTTTAAAAATTTTCATATAATTTAACAGAATTTTCTCTTCTTGATCAAGAAACTTCTGAATTTCGGTAGGACTACTAATTCTCACTTGTGCATCAAATTCAGTCTTTTTCACATCTAGTTTTCTTCTAATAACGGCTATCTTTGCATCTTTTATGGTCTCAGGCATCATTGCATTTACCTTTTCTTTTTGGATGTAAACCCCGTTGATTAGTCGTGATTCTTTTAAAGATTTTCCAGGAGCTTTTACAATTTTTACATTAGAAACTTTACCAAAAGTATTTCCTTCATCATCAGCGATCTGTTTTATAGCTTTTAATGCAAGTTCAGCAAAAAAATCCTTCAATGGGGCAATATCTTTCGCATTCATAGCAGTTTTTGCTGCATTTTGTAAGATTTCGTCATCATCTTTGGAAATTTTTTCAGCAATAACTTTTAAAATTTCTAGAGCTCTATCAGCAGCTAATTTATATCCATGTGTAATGGGTTTTGGATGAATATCTTGTTCTATTAAATCTAAAGCATTATCTAATAAAGCAGCAGCAAATATTACTATAGATGTTGTTCCATCTCCTATATCTTCATCAATAGATTTAGCTACATTGACCATCATATTAGCGGAAATATTTTCAATGTCTAAATTTTTAAGAATTTCAGCACCATCATTAGTGATAGTCACATCACCTAATGAATCGACCAGCATTTTAGACATGCCCTTAGGACCAAGAGTCGATCGAACTGTCTCAGCAATAGCAACCATAGCATTAATGTTTTGTTTTCGAGCTTCTTTTTCACGAACTTCTTCTGTTCCTTCTTTAAGGATTATTATTGGAACGCCTGACATTATATATTCACTTTTTTCGAACTTTTTTTGTTAATTTAAAGATCTTGATATATATAGATCTCTAAATCATAAATTTATGAGTTTATCTTAACTTTTAATCTTTATTGAATTGGCTTAAAACTAGGATAAAAAAGAGGATTAGTATGATTTAGATTTCAACAAAGGAAGAATTTTTATATTCTTTCAGAATCATATTTGAGTTTGTTCTGTTTATAAACTCTTTCTTATTCAAGTCCCGAATGAAATTATGAACATCTTCGCTTTTCTTAAATCTACAAATTAATGCTGCTGATTGTTCTCCGGTAGTATGAAAGATTGAACACACTTCAGGAATAGATGTAAGATCTTCTAAAATCTCCTCTGTAAATTTACCATCAATGTTGATTCTTATTAAAAAACTTAATTTATATCCTAGCTTTTCATTGTTAAGTCTTAATGTATAGCCTTCTACGACGCCTCTTTCTTTAAGTTTTGAAATTCTATTGTGGATTGTGCCTATCGAGATGCCTAATTTTTCTTGGATTTCTCTATACGAAGTTCTCGCATTATCTTGCAAGATTCTAAGTATATTTCTATCAATCTCATCTAAAGTTTTCTCTTTTTTCACAGGATGCCAACCATTATTAATCTTTTCTCGGTTAGACTATTAGATAGATAAATTTAAATTTTTTAGTCAAAACCAATATAAAATATTTTGAGAAGTATATAAACTTTATAAAAAATATATGAAAAATAACTTTTTTATGAAAATTTTTTAAAGTTAGTCTTTATAAACCTTTTCTGGATTAAAAATCTTGTTTTCAAACACCTCAACTTGTCCATTACTAAATTTTTTGTGAAAACAGCTATAATATCCCTTATGACAGGCTGCTCCAATTTGTTTAACTCTAATTAAGAGAGAATCATTATCACAATCAGTTATTATTTCTTGAATTTCTTGGAAATGTCCACTGATTTCCCCTTTTTTCCAAATTTGCTTCCGTGATCTAGAATAGTAGTGAGCATATCCTGTTTCCAGTGATTTTTCGATGGCGCTTTTATTAGCAAAAGCGAGCATTAAAACACGATTTGATTGGTGATCTTGAGCTATAACTGGTATTAGTTTATTCTCGAATTTTGAAAAATCCAGTAAATTTAGAATATCTTCAATTTCTTGTTTTGAAAGTTTTTTCATAGGTATCAAAATTTATTATGCTGTATATATTTTAATTATTATTACACAGCAACAAAAGGGATATGATGAGATATGACACTTGATCCTTGGGGAGCATCAGCACTTTTAGAAGAGGATTATACGAGATTAATTAAGGAATTTGGAATTGAGGAAATTACCGAATCACTTAGACAGAAAATGATTAATAACCGATTTATTAGGAGGAAGATTATTTTTGGGCATCGAGATTTAAATCTTGTTTTTAAAGCTATTGAGAAAGAACAGCCATGGGCAGTGATGAGTGGAATTAAGCCATCTGGACCTTTTCATTTAGGCACGTTAACCACAGCTTTAGAGATAGTTGAATTTCAGAAAATGGGAGGTAAGGCATACTATGCCATTGCTGATATTGAAAGCTGGGAAGATAATGGCATACCTTGGGAGGAAGCAGAAGAAGCTGCTGTCGATAATATTGCGGATATATTAGCACTTGGTTTAGATTCTTCACCAAAAAAAGCATATATTTGGAGACAGTCAAAAGAACCGCTTGTACAAGATGTATGTTTCAAAGTGAGTAGATTAGTGACCCAAAATATGTTAAATGCCATTTACGGAGAGAGACCATTTGGGCTCTACATCTCATCTCTTATTCAAGTAGGAGATATAATTTTACCTCAAGTGATAGAAGGGCCTCAACCAACAATTGTTCCAGTAGGAATAGATCAGGATCCTCATATTCGTCTTACTAGAGATTTAACTCGAAGGAATTATAAGAAGTTTTTCTTACCAGGAGCAACATATCATTATCTTTTAGCGGGTATTGATGGGTCGGATAAAATGTCTAAAAGAAACCCAAACAGTGGTTTTACATTTAATGAACCAATTGAATCAATTGAGAAAAAAATTAAGGGTGCTTTAACAGGAGGAAGAAAAAATTTAAAAGAACAGCGCGAGCTAGGAGGAGAACCTCAGAAATGCATGATTTATAAGATATTAATGTATCATTTTGAAGATGATGATGAGAAATTAGCACAAGATTTTGAAATGTGTGTTGCAGGAAAATTAATGTGTGGAGAACATAAGCAAGAATGTGTTGAAAAAGTAGTTAAATTTATTGAAAACCATCAAAAGAAAAAAGAAAAGCTAAAAGATAAAGCCCGAAAGCTCTTACATATTGATTAAAATTCCTTTTTTTCCAACACTCATACTAAATTAGTTCCTTTAATATTACAGTTAAATCTTCAACAAATTTGGGAAAGTTTTCTAAGAAATTATCTCTTTGATTTTTTTTTGAAACAACTGAAATGAAAAAATTTTCTGTTCCTACCTTCAATTTATGTAAATAAGAAAATAAATTATGCTCAATAGTGGAAATGTCATGATCATATTCATAAGAATTTGTTTCTTCTTCCATTCTTTTTAGTAAAAAGAGGTGTTCTTTCATCGATTCCACTAATTCAATATACAACTCTGGTTCAATATCACTGTAATATTCTGAGATGATAATACCATTGCGATCAAAAACGATTATTGCCTGACTTCTAAAAATCTCTATAAATTTCTCTAACAATCCAGTCATTTCAAAAAATTTTTCGTCAAAGACAGATAATCCATAAGAGACTAATTGAACAATAGAAATTATATCATAAATTGACGTTTGTTGATATAAAATCTTAAAATTAGGATACTTATCTAAAAGTGCATTTCTCAATTTATTTATATCTTTTAAAATTACTTCATTGTCTCTTAAATCAGGATCATATTTGTGGAATGTAATAATAATAGGAACCTCCATCTTACTCTCAGTAAAGAAACTTAAAATCGAATTTAAATAATCTAGTGAACTTTCAAATCTATCTGGATCTTGGATATCAATCACATAAATGAGTAAGTCCGTAGCATCAAAATAAACGTCCTGATAATCCATATAAATTTCACGATATTGATTTTGGCCTCCCATATCCCAAAAAATAGTATTATTTCTCAAGAAATTCATCTTATGATATTCTACTCTAATAGTAGGCTTAAGTTGGACAATATCCTTTTGAAAGTCATATTTTTTATCCAAAGCGGTTAATATAGAGGTTTTACCTGCGTTATCCAATCCGCTGATTATAACTTTTAATAGGGTCTCCATTTAATTTCCTCTTTATCTATTTAGCTATATGTTGAATTTAAATTAATAATAGATTCTACTAATTTAAGTTTCTGTGAATCCAAAATCAAGATAAAGTAATGTACGTCTTTTTATGACAGGGATATTGTTTGTTATGTTATTGAGGAAATAGCTACATATTACACTTATATTCATAATTTTAATTTTTGAAGAGACTCTAAGGAAAGCATGGTGATTTTGAGATGATTTTAATGACATATATATGATATTTATATTTTTTAAAGCGATTACTGTGATTTCAATCAATGATCTAATATTATTAATGAGTCGATGTAAATGTTTGAGAGAAAAAATAAATTTTTGGAAAATTTGGAATATCAGATTAGTTTAAAAGAAAACACCTATAAAAATATAAAAAAACTTCCCATATTCACAGAACAAGTAGAGCGGTTTGACAAAGCTATGATAAATCTACAGGAAAAGTTTGATAGAATACACATTCGAGATAAATATCAAATTATCATTTCAGAGTTGGAAGAGTTAATACACGAGGCAAAAAAGTAACAATTTTTTTCTTAATTTTGTAATCGTATCGATGTTATCTTATTCCCCTACGATTGTACAGCGGATGGTCCTCGATCGAGGGCGTTCATCACATTCAATGAAGATTATCTGTTGCCAAGTTCCTAAAAGTAACTTCTGCTTTTTAAATGGAAAAGTTTGGGAAGTACCAATAAGAAAACTTCTCAGATGTCCTGCTCCATTATAATCATGCCACGTTTTATGGTGAGCATAATTTTTATCATAAGGAATAATTTTCTCTAAAAGTTCTTTGATATCATTATTTACTAGTCCCGGTTCATATTCTGTTGTAGATATTGCCCCTGTCGAACCTGCTATATGTACATTCACTAAACCATTTTTAATTCCACTATCTTCAATGGATTTTTGAACTTGTTTAGTAATATTAATGACATCACAATAGGCTTTAGTTTTTAAATCGAAAGTATGAAATTCAACCGGCATTTTTATTTACCTTTTTTTTCACATATATTTATGTTTCTAATCTGTGTTATCACAGATTTAGGCAAGGATGTTGCATTCCCTTCCTTTAATGCGATAATTTTTGCTAGAATAAGCAATTCTAATGGGGTAAATCCTCTAATATTTGTCCATCCTTCGGAAGCCTCTGCTTCGATACAAATGAAATATGGAGCTTTTTTAAATTTCGGACAATGCTTGTATTTACAATCTTTACAAACTGTGGGATAATAAAACACTTTTCCATTTTTGAGATAGATTGAAAATAAACCAAATTCATTATTAATATTTATCCAATTAGAAGACCCAAAATCAATTCCCAAATCCAATTTATGAATATAATCACTTAATAATTCCACATTCGCATTCGGTTCTGATACTATAGGGGTAGTTTCAGGTAAAAAGTAATCATTACACTCATCCCTAATAAGAGAATGCCCGAATAATGATGTTAGAGGAATGAAATCTATGATTAACTGATTCTCAATCTCTTTATTTATTATTTTTTCAACAAAGATTGAAGATAGCTGTCTGAATATTTCAGCTGGTTCTTTAATCTCATTTATTTGACCACGATTCTGTTCAATAATTAACGAGATATCTCGTTCTTTAAAAAAAAAGTTAATTATATCCTTATTAGAGCATTTTTCGAGAATGACGCAGAATATGAGAGTTACCTCTGGTACTCGTAATTGAATTTCTTCGAAGTACTGTTTAATTTGTTCAATTTTGTTTTCAGATATAAAGATTATTATTGCGTCTGCACCAGAATAGAAAGTTGATCGTAAGAAGGCTCGATTTTGACCACAATCTATATTCCATAGGAGAAATTCAAATTTTTGATCAGACGTGAATAAAAAATCAATTTTACTTATATTCACTCCAATACTGTGTTTATTTTCTATTGGTAAAGAAGTTAAGCTTATCCTCTTTTGAAACTCATCTTTATAATTTTCATATCCTCCTAAAATAACAACCTTTTTTTTAAAAAAGTGTATAAGAGTTTCACAAGAATCCAATTTAACCTCACTTAAATAAAATGATCATTAGGTTAAATCTAATAAATAATAATATTTTTTATGAATTTTAATTTATTCTATTTAAAGACTTTCACCTTTATGAAACAGCAATGAAAAAATTAGATGAATTCTTTAAGAAAATACATAATTCTAAAAACAGAATTCCAGAATATGCAAGTATAATTATAAAACCTGGAAAAAAAGTTATTGATATTAAGTTAAAAAAGGAAGATGCAAATATTTTAAAAGTTATAGCCCATGAAGAGAAGCAATCTGGATGGTTCGTACACTCTGTTCATATACCAATTAGAAATTTAGGGCTAGAAGAAAATTCTAAAGATAAGGAAATATTAGAATATTTGAATGAACCGCATAAGATCACGAGTAGTAAACAAACAAAAGAATATCTAGAAGATGTATTAAGAAAATATCAAAGCATTTTACCAGAAAAAAAAAAACATTTCTTTAAAACGGAAAGATTTAAGAAGAAAAAGGAGTTCAAGGTTGGGGCTCAATTAAAAGGATTCTGATTAAATTTGTTACTTTCTTAAAGGCATCCCCTCAAGATCAATATATTCTTTTGTTTTTGGTTTCTGTTCACGATAGGTATTTTTTTTGTTTTTAATTTTTCTCCCAAAAGTCAAATATCCTGTATGTCCTATCATTCGTATTTCAGGTCGAGTAGAATTTTTCTTAACTTGTATTTTTCGCTTAAGTAATTCATAGGTGTTAATCTCAATAAATTTATTATCTTGTAATGCAAATGTTGTTTTTTTGACTTGTTCAATTGTAGGAGAAAATGAAGCTATGGTCCCACTTTGTTTAAGATACTTTTCAACTTTCTCAATTGCATTCCAAGGATCTGCGAGATCCAGAATGACAGAATCTATTTCTTCATGTGGGAGAGCATCAGTAATAATGTTTCCAAATTGAATTGAAACTACATCTTCTAATTTTGCTTTTTTCACATTCTTGATAGCTCTTCTAAGCGATTTTTCCCGAACATCATACGAGAATAAATGCCCATTTGGGCGAATATAATTCCCAATAATACACGTTAACGCCCCAGATCCACATCCTGCTTCAATCACCATACCTCCAGGTCCGATTCCAGTATAAAGTAGGATCATCCCAGCATCTTCAGGATATATTATTTGAGTCTTACGCGTCATGTGAATTACATAATCTGAAGGCAAGGGTTTTAGCACGTAAAACTTATATCCTTGAGTTTCATAAGGTTTTGAGAATACTACGCTCCCAAACTTTTCCCCGATAATATCATCAAATTCAACTATTCCTTTATGGGTGTGGAAAGTGCCTCCAGATTTTACGGGAATTATCCATCTTCTTCTTTCATCAAGAATCAAAAAGATTAAATCATTTTCCTTTATTGTTTCCGATGTCATTTTGAATGTTTGTTTTCATTATATCTATGTTTAAGAGATTAGCATCCTCTTCTTATAATTTTAATTACAAAAAATATATAAAACATATACAATTGTCATACTTAAGCACTATAATTAAATTCCTTTTTATAAACTCTTGAAAGTATGAATTTATGAGTAATAATAAAGCAAAAAACTCGCAAAATTCTCGTACATCTCAGAGGGGTCTTCAGAACTTAATTGAAGATTTAAAAAAAAAAAGAGATGACCTAAATTCTAAAACTAAAAAATATATCAACGCTTTGCAAGAGATTGATACAGAAATTGACATGAATTTAAAAATTGCTAAAGAAAAATATAAAAAAAAAAGAGATTATTGGAACAATAAAGTTAAAAAGCTTAAAGATAAAAAATTAGAGTACAAAGCA
>JBHLRJ010000082.1:0-18423 GCA_048882645.1 Candidatus Thorarchaeota archaeon | reverse complement strand
AGTTGTTTTTCTTGGAAAGCTTTTTAAAATGGTAAGTATGTTGTCTGTAATATTTCTTTCTTTAATCAGCTCATCCTTAAAGCCTTCAAAGTCTGAATTTGATGGTAAATGTCCATAGATTAAAAGATAGGCAACTTCCTCAAAGGACGATTTATTTACTAATTCAGGTAAAGGATACCCTCGGTAGTATAATTCTCCTTTAATCCCATCTATATATGTGATTAAACTATCATCTACATAAATTCCTACTAATCCTTTATAAGTTTTAGATTTATCAAGTTCGCAGAGTTCGGGTTCTTCTTCATGATAATCTTCACAAACAAATGTGTCTGGTGTCTCACAGCTGTTTAATTCATGCTTCATATTAAATTCTCTTCTATTTGAATCCTTAGAAACTATTTGTAAGTAAATTAAGTAGATATTTAATTCTTAGGCTTTTAAAACATTAATCTATAACAATGAAATACTAATCAAGGAGTCTTAATATTTTAAAAAAATTATTACTCAAATTTCGATACTTATTGACATCTGTTTTAGGGATCTCATAAATTAAATAAAATATAAATCATAAAAATCTGAATATTATTAAATAAACATAACTTAAAGTGATTTATTTTGGAAGACATGCCAATCGAAAGAAAGATTGTAAGGTTAAACCAGATTTATGCTGTGGGGGGTACATTTAAAGATCCCTCAGATTTTACTCGTACAGTCAATAAGAATTTAGTAATGCTAAATGATAGTGATAAGAATTGTAAAGTGAAAGATATTAAATTTAGTACTTATTTTGATCCAAGTCTAGCAAGTGCTATTCCTGTTTATATTGCTTTTATTATTGCTGAAGTTGACGTGGACATTACACCAGAACCGGAATTAAAAGGAAAAAAAAAGAGAAAAGAAAAGAAAAAAAAGAAACGAAAATAGGATAAGATTCAAGATACTAAGTCCTTTCAACAATTGATTTATTACTTTCAAGTAATTTATTAATCATGAATAATTGAATAAATTCTAATACAAAATTTCTGTAGATATATCGCTTAATGATTTACAATTCGTCATTTTCATTGCTTTCTGAAGAGTTTTCTGCATATACTCCATATGGATTCGAACTCCTTTAATTCCACCGCCTACAGCTGCTCGAACAATATCACGCCCAATCAACACTGATTCTGCACCAAGCGCGAGCATTTTTAATACATCGTATCCAGTACGAATACCACCATCAACCATTATTTTAATCTTTCCTCTCATCTCTGAAACGATCTGAGGGAGAATATCAGCAGTTCCGGGGGTGTGATCAAGAACCCTCCCTCCATGGTTTGACACAACTATCGCTGATGCTCCCGCTTCTAAAGCTTTGGTTGCATCCTCAACACTCATTACTCCTTTAATTATTACTGGAAGATTTGTAAAAGAAACTAATTCTTTAATCTCCTCAACAGATTTTTTGAAAACAGGTTCATTATGGGTTGCCATAGAATAAGAACCACAACCATCTATATCAATTCCAACAGCTACGCATCTAACTTCTTCTGCTAGATTAAAAAATTTCATTATTGTACTTTGATCCCGTGGTTTTACAATTTTTACTCCTAAACCTCCTGCTTCAGCTATGGCATCAATACCATAGGAATCCTCGAGTGAGTAGGTGTAAGTATCTCCTCTCCAACCTATTGTTCCTGCATCTCTACAACCCAGAACTACTGCCCGACAAAATTCTCTCTCTGAAATTATTTTCTCTCCTCCAAAACTGTTCACACCAGCTACACTCGCTCCCATGATTGGCATATTCAATCCTCTTCCAAAAAATTCATAACTTGTATTGGGGACAAAATCCTCTTCTATTAGTTGCATTTTTAGTTTATATTTTCTTAGAGCTAGAAAATTGTTATAAAAGCTAGCACCACTTCCAATACCTCCAATACCAAGAGCTCTTCCATAACTCTGACCTTGACAGAGCCTACTCGGGTCACCATCACAGTCTTTATAGACACCACAAATTCCTTTTAATTTTTCCCTAGCTATGTTTCTAACATCTTCAACTGTTTTAATTTCAGCTATTATCTTCTCACCTCCATATCTACACCATTTTTTTTGGATCAAGTAATTCATCTAAATTATCAATTTTTAGCCCCATCTCCTTAATTACCTTTTTACAGGTTTTTCCTTCTTTAAATGCTCTTTGCGCAATTTCAGAAGCTTTATCGTACCCTATTATAGATGTGAGATTGGTAACAATCATAAGCATTTCTTCTAACTGTTTATTAATCTGTTTTTCATTTACTTCTAAATTTATTAAGCAATGATCAATAAAAGAATTGATACCACCTATTAGAATTTTAAAAGATTTAATTAAATTTACAATCATAACTGGTTTGCATACATTCAAATCTAAAATGCTCCCATATGCTTCTCCAAATGAAATAATTGAATCATTGCCAAAGATTTGAAGACAGACTTGTATTAGGGCCTCTGATTGGGTTGGATTTATCTTACCGGGCATAATAGAGGACCCAGGCTCATTCTGAGGTAATCTTAATTCAGATAAACCAGCACGAGGACCGCTACCCATCCAACGAATATCGTTTGCCATCTTCATTAAAGACAAGGCAAGTAACCGTAGGGTTCCACTAATCTTAACAATTGCATTATGAGAAGCTATCCCCTCTGCTTTAATGGGATTAAGTTTAAAAGGAAAATCCGTGATTTGTGCTAAGTGTAAAACTGTCTGTTTAGCAAAATCTTTATGGGCATTTAATCCAGTTCCTAAAGCTGTCCCTCCAATTGGTATAAAATATAATTCATCACAACTATTATTCAATCTCTCTATAGCAGTCTCTATTTGTTTCCTGTACACTTCAAACTCCAAAGACAATGGGATAGGGATAGCATCTTGAGTATGAGTCCTTCCGACCTTTACAATCCCTTCGAATTCTTTAATTTTTTTAGTTAGATTATCATTTAGTCTTTCTAATACAGGAAATAATTGCTGTATCATGTGTAAGGCTGATAAGTGCATTGTACTTGGGATTACGTCATTAGATGATTGTCCTTTATTTACATGATCATTAGGGTGGATAGGGTGCTTCTTACCCATGGGGAAACCTAATATTTGATTGGCACGATTTGCAAGAACCTCATTCATATTCATGTTAGTTTGAGTTCCAGATCCAGTCTGAAATATATCAATTGGAAATTGATCTAAATATTTTTCTTCATTTAATATTTCATTAACCGCTTTAAGAATAGCCTCACCATATTCTTTTTCAATTAGATCCAATTCCATATTTGATAATACACATGCTTTTTTCAATTGGGCTAAGGATATAATAAAGATTTGAGGAAACACTTCACCACTTATTTGGAAGTTTTTAATAGCTCTTTGAGTGTTTATACCCCAATAAACATTATCTGGAACCTCAATTTCGCCTAAAACGTCTTTTTCAATACGAAAATTCAAGATTAATAACATCCTAATTTTGAATCTTTATAAGGATATTAGACAAGCGATAGTAAAAAAAGTTTATATTAATATTCAATAAATTCTTACTTAAGGTGATTTAAGGATGTTATTACTAGATTTAAGGTAGATTAGATAAACTCTCTAATTAATGCATTTACCTTATCTGGTTTTTCATTAATAATCCAATGAGTGCCTTCAGTGATTCTCTTAATTGTGAGTTCCGGTACGAATTCATTTAAACCTTCAAGATTATGAACCGTTAATGCAGTATCCTTTTCTCCCCAAATTACCAATGAAGGAACATTTATCATTACAGATTCTATTTCCAATGAAAGTTCTGAAATATCTTCTCCTTGTGAAGGGCGTCTTAATCCTCCTGCTCGATAATAATTTAAGCCACCGGTTATAGCTCCGGGTTGAGACCAAGCATCATAATACATCTGATGGTCATCATCAGTAAATTCCATATCTGGGGTAACAATTATATCAAATAATGGCTTATAGTTGTTTGTTGAAAGTGCCCCTTCCGCATTAGGTGATCTAAAAAATAGTACATATTGGCTTGATTTTTGTTGATCTTTATTTTTAGATATCAGTCTTGAAAACACGTTTGGATGAGGGGCATTTATGATAATTAATTTCTCAACTAGCTCAGGATATCTACTTGCAAAAGGGAAAGCAACAACCCCACCCCAATCATGACCTACTAAAATGAATTTCTTTCGTTTAAAATGTTCCTCTACTAATGCCCTTAAATCTTCAATTATATAATGGGGTTGATACTGCTCAATTTCCTTAGGTTTAGATGAAAGGTTGTATCCCCTCATGTCAAGGGCAACTGCTAAATAATCTTTTGAAAACTCTAAAAGTTGATCTCGCCACATATACCAAAATTGAGGAAACCCATGTAAAAATACAATAAGTTCTCCTTCCTCTGGACCTGCTTTAACGTAATGAAGTGTGATGTTATTTACTTCGGCAAATTCACTCTTAAATTGAGGGTAATTCCTTTTTAGAATTTCATCAGACATTTTATTATTACTCCTTAAATTTCTATAAAAGTTAGTAATTCTAATGATAATAAAAACTTATAGTTTATACGCCTAAAGTTTAATTCTTATCATTTTAACCATTAATTTAAATTAAGGTTAATTAATGGAACCAGATAAAAATAATGGTTAAAAAGGTTAGAGGATTTGGAATTAAATATTAATACGAAAATCAAGTTAAATAACAGCGTTCATATGCCTATTTTGGGATTAGGTACTTGGGAAATACCAGAAAGGGAAGATGTCAAAAATGCAGTATTGTGGGCAATTGATAATGGATATCGCCATATTGATACGGCTTATATATATGGTAATGAAAAGGGGATTGGTCAAGGGTTAAGTTTAGCGTTAAAGGAACATAATCTACATAGAAAAGACATTTTTATTACCACCAAACTCTGGATTTCTTCATTTAAGTATGAAAAAGCAATGAAAGCGATTGATACAAGTCTTAAAAATTTGGGATTGCACTACGTAGATCTTTATCTATTACATTGGCCAGAACCAAGATATCGCCAAGAAGCTTGGAAAGCGCTGGAAAGTATGGTAAAAGAAGGAAAGGTATTATCAATTGGTGTAAGTAATTATTATCAATCACACCTCAAGGAATTATTAAACAATGCGGATATAGTCCCAGTCGTCAATCAAGTTGAGTTTTCACCCTTTCTTTATTTGAAGGATTTAAAAGATTTTTGCGATAGCCAAGACATAAAGATTGAAGCATATAGTCCATTAACTCGAGGGAAAAGATTAAATGATCCTAAACTCATTGCGATAGCTAACAAATACAACAAAGAACCTGCTCAAATTTTAATCCGTTGGGGTTTACAACATGAAATAATTGAGATTCCAAAATCAAGGAAAGAAAACCATATAATTGAAAATTCTCAGATTTTTGATTTTGTAATCTCAGAGGAAGATATGGCATTTCTTAATGGGCTCAATGAAAATTATTATACTGGAATGTGGAATCCTACTCTCGACAGATGGAAGTAAATAAAACTTTAAATTTTTTTAAAAACTACAGCTATACATTATCTATCTATTTTTATCAATTTTTATGATGTGAGTTAAGATAACACCATCTATTATTGAAAAAATGGGGTATGAATCGGATGATATTGTTGTAATTACACATATTGACGATATAGCGATGTCCCATGCCGCTAATGTTGCTGCTTTTGAATGCTTAGATTTTGGTATTGCTAAATGTGGTGCGGTTATATCAGTTTCAGGATGGTTGATGGAAGCAGCTTATATTTGTAGAGAAAATAAAAAGTATGACATAGGAGTACATTTAACATTAACAAGCGAATATAACACCTACAGATGGCATCCTTTAAGCACATCTGACATTAATTCAGGGTTACTTGATTCTGAAGGGTATTTATGGAGAACTACTGAAGAAGCAGTAAACAATGCAACTCCCGGTGCTGCTGAACTTGAGATGAAAGCTCAGATTGAAATTGCAATTCAAAATGGCATAGATGTAACGCATATTGATAGCCATATGGGAACTGTCATTATGCCAAAATTTGTACAAAGCTATATAAATTTATCGAGAGAATATAACATTCCTGCGTTTATTCCACGCCTTTCTAAAGCAGATTTAATTGGATTAGGTTACGCAAACTTAGAGAAGATTGTCGAAAAAATGATAAATGACTTAGAAAAAGCAAATGTCCCTTTAATTGACCATTTAAAATCAGGAACTTTGGAATTTCAGGAGGATAAAATCAAGTTTTATTGTGATTTGTTTAGTTCCCTCAAACCTGGGTTAACTCATCTACTTTTTCACCCAGCCAAAATGAGTCCAGAGCTTAGAGCATTAAAACATACACCAGTAGAACGTAATCAAGATTATGAAGCATTTACAAACAATGAATTAAAAAACTACGTAGAATCACTAGATATACATCTTATAGGGTATAAAGACCTTAGAAAATTTATAAGAGAAACTACATAGTTTCAGTTTGAGCCATAAATAACTTCGTTCAAAAGTGTTGATACTTAGAAAAAATGCTCAAACTAAGACCTGCGCAATTAACATCAAACTTGAAATAAAATAATTAACTAAATTTCTTTTGTATAACTAAATAAAAATTGGATGAATAAAGCTTATGAAGCAAGAAGTAATGATTGCTCCGGGTTAAATTGAGTTTCAAGATATCCCAATTCCAGAATTAAAGGAATATGAAGTTCTTGTAAAGGTTATGAGAATAGGTATATGTGGAAGTGATATCCATGTTTATCTTGGAAAACATCCATATACAGATTATCCTATTACTCAAGGACATGAGGTTTCTGGGAAAATTGAAAAAATTGGTTCTAAAGTTATAAATTCTAAACCAGGGGATAAAGTAACTATTTTACCTCAATTGGTTTGCAATCAATGTTATCCATGCACTCATGGAAAATATCATATCTGTGATGATCTGAAAGTAATGGGGTTTCAAACAACAGGTGCAGGTTCTGAGTTTTTTGCCGTTGATTCAAGAAAAGTTATTAAGCTTCCCGAAAAGATGACGTATGAACAAGGAGCTATGATTGAACCGTGTGCAGTAGCAATCCATGCTGTGTCGAATGGTGGAAACATTACTGATTTCAATGTTTTAGTTTTAGGAGCTGGTCCTATTGGAAACTTAGTAGGTCAAACTGTAAAAGCTCTAGGAGCTAAAGCGGTAATGATTACAGATTTGAGTGCTTTCTGATTAGGAATCGCAAAACAAGTGGGTATTGATTTTGTAATTAATCCAAAACAACAAGATCTCTCTGAAGAAATTATGAAAGCGTTTGGAAAAGATAAAGCAGATCTGATAATAGAATGTGTTGGTTCTAATGAAACTATAGATGCAGCAATTAAAAATGCAAGAAAAGGTACAGATATAATAATTGTTGGTGTTTTCGGTGATAAACCTACAATAAACCTAGGATTTGTTCAAGATCGAGAACTCAGGTTAATTGGTACACTTATGTATCAATCTGATGATTACTATAAAGCTATTGAGCTTGTAGATTTGGGAAAGATTAAACTTGAACCACTCATGTCTGTTCACTTTCCATTTGAAGAGTATAATAAAGCTTATAAATATATTAATGATAAAAAAGATAAGGTAATGAAAGTTTTCATTGATGTAAACCAAGAATAGGTGGAAAAGTTGAGAAATATAAATTATTATAGCCCTACAGATATTCGATTTGGATGGGGTAGAGTTTCTGAAATAGGTGAGATTATTACTGAATATGGAAAGCGCTGTCTAATGGTTACCACCCAAGAATCAGTTCTTAATCCTTTATATGAAAAGATAAAAAGACTATGTACTGCTGCAGGGATTAAAGTATTTCATTTTCATGGAGTACAACCTAATCCTACAACAGATAATGTTGATGCTGGAGTCGAAATTGGTAAGAAGAATAATGTAGATGTAATTCTAGGAGTAGGAGGAGGTTCTAGTATTGATACTGCTAAAAATATTTCAGTAGGGATTACACATGAGGGACATGCATGGGAATACCGCTTAAATGAAGGAAAACCCATTGAAGACAAGCTTCTTCCTATTATTGCTGTGTCAACAACCGCAGGAACAGGCTCAGAAGTCACTCCTGCAGCAGTGTTGACCAAGACAGATATCCATTTAAAGTTCGCTCTTTACGATAAGTTATTATGTCCGACTGTAGGAATTGTGGATCCAGAATCAACATTAACGTTGCCCCCCCATATTACAGCATCTACCGGTTGGGATTCATTCTGTCACTCATTTGAAGCATATACCCATATAGGTTCTTCTGATTATATAGATATGCACGCATTGGAAGGAATGAGACTTATTATTGAAAACTTACCAATCGCGATAAAAAATGGGCAAAATAAGGAAGCTAGAGAAAATTTGCATTGGGCAAATACACTTGGAGGCCTTGCTATCACTAATTCTGGTGTAACCTTAGCTCATGGAATGGGAATGGCTATAGGTGGAAGTTATCCCCAAATTGCTCATGGAGAAGCACTAGCTATTATGTATCCCGCAATAAATCGATGGACTTGGAAAAATTTGATTAAAGAATATGCTACGGTTGGAAGAATGTTTAATTCAGCTTTAAATGATGTATCGGATGAAGTTGCAGCTGAAAAATGTTGCGATGAGATAGATAAATTTCTTAAGAAAATAGGAATGTGGATGAATTTTAAAGATAAAGATGTGCCTGAAGCTAAACTAACAGATATAACTACAGATACATTTAAACTTCCTGACTACTTAAACCATGCTATCGTTGCGAGTGCTGATGATGTTATAGATCTTTTAAAGAAGAGCTATAATAAATGATTTTTAGACATAATTTGATATAAAAACTACTTAAATTATTCATTTCTTCTTCTTTATTCATTTAATTACTATTAAATGAAGAGAAATATTTTGCAAAAAAATTGAAGATTTCCCCGTGTATAGGTCTATATTAGAAATCTCTGATTCATATTTTATCGATGTGCAAATTGTCTCGGATATCTTTTATTGCTGTTCCTGGCATAACTCCTTTCGGACAGACTCTATTACAAACAAAGAACTTTTCACATGCTGGAACTGCATCATCTTTTAAGACACGTGGTAAAATTAATCTCTCTTTTTCACTTGATATTCTTGAATCTCGAATAAATCTATTTGCTTTAGCCAGTTGAGCTGGTCCAAGATATTTAGGATTTTTTTTACTAACTGGACAAGCCCAACATAATCCACATAAGATGCAATAGACTAGTCGCTCGATTTTCTTCATTTGGCTTGGTGATTGTGAAGATTCTGGAGCTTGTTCATTCCATTCTCTTATGAAATATGGCTCCACTTCTCTGTAGAATCTCCAAAATGGGTCCATATCAACAACTAAGTCTTTTAATATAGTCATATTGGGTAACGGTTCAATTAAGATCTCAGTCTCATTATCCCAATCTGGATGTTCACCAAATTTAAACTCAGGTAAATTAGCAGGTTTCTTAGATGTCTTGGCTGTTGAAACTTGAGTTCTACAAGCCAATAGAGGTACCTTATCAATAGTCATCCCACATGATCCACATATTGCTCCTCTACAAGCATATCGAAATGCTAATGTGGAGTCAAAATAGTCTTGAATATAGAAAAGAGCTTCTAAGATACTCATTCCCTTAGATAAAGGAACTTCATATCTATCATAATGTATATCCCCATTACCAGAATTTCTATAAACTAAAAATTTTTGAATTTCAGCCATTAATATTTCCTCTTCTTTACCTCAAATATTCCTAATTTAACAGGTTTTGTTTTAATCTCTAATCCATCTTTACTCCTATAAATCATAGTGTGAACAAGATAATCTTTATCATTTCGACTCGGATAATCTGTACGAAAATGAGCACCGCGACTCTCTTTTCTCCAAAGGGATGCATAGGCAGTTGCTTCAGCAATATCTAGCATATTTCTAAGTTCTAACATGCGAATTAATCCATAATTAAATCGTCGTTCTTCAGTTAAAATGTGAGTAGTTAAGAAATCTTTTTGTAACTTTGGAAAAATCGCGGTTGCTTTCTCTAAATCCTTTTCTGTTCTATACACTCCAACATACTTAGTAAGTGTGTCTCCCATTTCATTTCTAATTTCTACAGGCTTTTTACCAGTATTATTATCCCAACTCTTAAATAATCTTTCAATGGTATCAATTGCTTCTTCCTCAGCAGTTTGAATTTTACCAGATGATGGTTTAGTAGGCATTACTATTTTATTTAATTTCCTTCCAATATATCTCCCAAATACAGAAGTTTCCAAGAGTGAGTTTCCACCTAATCGATTCGCACCATGAACTGATAAGCAAGAACACTCGCCTATAGTGTAAAGCCCTGGTAGGTCTGTTTCTCCATAATCTCCGTCATATTTAGTTCCAATTCCTCCCATAGAATAATGTTGACCAGGTTGCACAGGAATTTGTTTTTCAATGGGATCTATTCCTGCAAAATAAATACTTATCTCTCTAATTCCAGGTAATCTTTCTTTAATTCTTTCAGCCTTGAGATGGGTGAGATCTAAATGCACATACGCATTTTCAAATCCTCTTCCTTCAAGAACTTCAGTTTGAATTGCTCGTGCAACAATATCTCGTGGAGCTAATTCCATCGCGTCTGGTGCAGTCTTTTCCATAAAGCGTTCTCCTTTTGTATTGAATAAATACCCCCCTTCACCTCTAGCACCTTCTGTTATAAGAATATTTGTCCCAAATAGAGTGGTTGGATGAAACTGGACAAACTCAACATCTTGCATGGGAACACCTGCTCTAAATGCAGCTCCTACTCCATCTCCAGTATTGATCATAGCATTAGTAGAATGTTTATAGATGCGTCCAAAACCGCCAGAAGCTAATATGATGTAAGGAGCTCTAAACGACACAAGTTCTCCCTTAGCAATATCAAGTGTGATTAATCCTGCAATCTTACCATCTGCTTTAAAAAGATCAATTAAAAAATACTCATCAAAAAACTCTACTCCACTACGTATAGACTGCTCGTTTAATGTGTGGAGCAAAGCATGGCCCGTTCTATCACCCGCATAACAAGTACGAGGAAATCCCGCACCCCCAAAGGGACGCTGAGCGATTAATCCTGTTTCTAGACGTGAAAATGGAGCACCCATACTTTCGAACTCTACCACAATCTTGGGTGCTTCTTGACACATAAACATTACAACATCTTGATCCGCAAGATAATCAGAACCTTTTACTGTATCAAATGCATGCCTTTTAGGAGTATCCCCTTTCCCTTCTTCTAAATTACCAAGAGCAGCATTAATACCGCCTTGAGCTGCTCCAGAGTGGCTACGAACAGGATAAACTTTGCTAATGATAGCTGTGTTCCATTTAGTTGACAATTCTATGCCTGCTCTTAAACCACTAAGACCTGCTCCAACGACTAAAACATCAAATTCTTCGATTCTCATTAATAGATTACCTAAAAGTATCTAATAAATCTTCAAATTTTTTATTATCCAATTCCCTTTGATATAAAGGTCTCTTATCGTGATCATAAATGCGAATATTCTCTTCATAGGATTTCCTGTTGAGATTCATATATATTACTCCCAAAGCAAATTTACTTGTATCTAAAGCAAGTTTCATTGCCATTTCTTGATCAAAGGGGTTATGTGAATCATCAATGTAGTAACTATTTTCTTTATACCACTGAAATGTATTAATTTGGTTAAAGGTCACACATGGACAAAACAAATCTATGAAAGCATATCCCTTATGGTTAATTGCTTTTTTTAAAATTTCTTTAGTTTTTTCAATATCTCCTACAAAAGCACGGGCTACAAAAGAAGCATTTAAAGCAATAGCTACAGCAACCGCATTGAATGGTTCATTAATCACGCCAAACACCTGGACTTTTGTTTTAAAGCCTAACTGACTGGTGGGACTTGCCTGACCTTTAGTCAAGCCATAGACCATATTATTATGCGCGATGTTTACGATATCTGGATTATAGCGGATTGTATGAATAAAATGGTTTCCTCCTTCGCTATATGTACAACCATCACCACTAACAGCAATGACATGAAGATCAGGATTGGCTGCTTTTATGCCGAGTGCTGCCGATAAATAACGTCCATGAAGTCCATTATAACTCTGTGATTTCATAAAATGAGGGAACTTCCCTGCCTGACCAATTCCTGAGACTAATACAAAATCTTTCGGTTTAATGCCTAATTCTATTAATGTTTCTTTCATTATTTTCATGGCACTAAAGTTTCCACAACCGGGGCACCAATGCATTTCAATTCCTTCTAAATCAAACTCGCTTTTTGATATTTTAACCACCCCTAATTACTTCCTTTAACTTATCTACAATTTCCTCTACAGAAAATACATATCCACTATATTTTAAAATCCTATGGTTCATATTAATATGAGTTTCATTTTCTAGAAGTTTTGCGAACTGCCCTGTAGGATTTTGCTCAATTGAAATTTTAATTTCTGCTTTAATAAGATAGTCAAGTACGCTTTCATGAATAGGATAGATTTGTTCGAAAAATAGAAAAGCTATATCTTCTCTATCTAACCTCTCTAAAGCTTCTTTGATTAAATAGTAATTACTCCCCCAACTGACAATTAAATATTTAAAATTTTCACTTCCATAGAATTCGGGGGGAATAGTATCTTTTTTAATTAACTCCAACTTTTTAAATCGTTTATCAACTGTTTTATTTCTGATAATAGGATCTTCTGTTATAGCTCCATATTCGTCATGAGTATGACTGTCCGCATCAACTAACCCTTCACCATATCCCGGGATACCGCGTGAAGAAATACCCGTATCTGTAAATCGATATCTCTCGTAATTTTCATTAGTTTTTACAATATTTTTTTCGATTTTTAATGATTCAAGATCCAATGAATGGAGATTATAATATGAATCCACTAAATATTGATCAGTAAGAATAAATACAGGAACATGGAATTTTTGGGTAAGATTAAATGCCTTTTGAGTTAATTTAAATGCATCTTCAATAGTACCTGGTGAAAATATTATTCTTGGGAACCAACCTGCACCTGCATGCAAGACAAGTTCTAAATCTTCTTGACATGTTCTGGTCGGCATTCCGGTTGCTGGACCAGGTCTTTGTCCTACTACTAAGACTATTGGTAATTCTGCCATTCCAGCAAGGCTTACTCCTTCCTCCATAAGTGAGAACCCTCCACCAGAAGTGGAAACAAAAGAACGCGCTCCAGCATATGATGCACCGAGAGTTTTATTAATTACACTGATCTCATCTTCAGATTGATCAACAATCATTCCGAAATCAAGAGCGTGCTGTGCGAGAAAGGTACCAATGCCAGTGGAAGGTGCCATAGGATAAAAGCACGCGAAGTTACAGCCTCCAGCGATTGCCCCAAGTGCTATTGCTTGAGTACCATCTAAAATATAATCACCTTTTACCTTAGGATTTTTCTCGATTTCAAATTGATATATCAAATCATTTGTAGACATTAAGGATTCAATTACTCTATACCCCCTATCGGTAGCATTAATATTATTATTAACAATTTCTTGTCCCTTTATCTTAAAATTTTCTATCAATAAATCATGGAGGACAGATCTCTCGGCTTTTAGCATACATAATATTGCACCTAATGCAATAATATTAGCGTAAATCTTCCCCCCAATTTCATTTGATAATTCTCCAAAAGCAATCTCAACTCTTTTACTATTTATTTCAGGTAATTTTTCAATAAACTGTTTTTCCCCCAAAATCAAGGTCTCTGGAGAGATTCTTTCTTTTAAATGCGGTAGTGCTTCTTTATTTAGTGGTACCAATATATCAATACGGTCAAGAAAAGCTCGAACCGGTTTTGAGGAAACTCTAATCGTTGTGGAATTCACACCCCCTCGAACCCGAGACATATACTCTCTCGTAGCGAATACATTATATCCCGTTCTTTTTAATGTTTTTGTAAGTAAAGATTCAACGGTTTGGATTCCCTGCCCTGCAGCTCCGCAAAGAACTATTGAAATATCATTGGTGTTATTTTTTTCAATCATAATATACACAATCTTACCTACATGAATTAGAGGTTTTAATATTGGCTATTTTATTATATTAAATTTAAAGATTATACTAGTTTCGGCAATAAAAGATTAAAAAGTCTTTTTTAATAGTTTATAAATGTTTTTCCAAGGAGGTAATAAACAATTTTTTATAAATTCCCCTTAATTTACCTAGAAAAAATATAAATTAACTAAAGTGAAATTTAATTCCATGTCAGTATTAGGTATTGATAAAGAAAAATGCTCAAATTGTAAGCAATGTATTCCCGAATGCGGTCGTGGTTATTTTTATTTAGATAAGGAAGGAGAAGTTATCTTTAATGAAAAATTAGGTCCATGCAATATTTGTGGGCATTGTATCGCAATTTGTGCTGAGAATGCAATTCTAACAAAAGATTTAGATGACGTAGAAACTTTTCTTGGAATAGATTCACCTGAAAACATTGTAGAATATGAAAAGATTTTTAGGTTAATTCGTGCAAAAAGATCAATTAGGAAATACAAAAATAAAAAAGTTCCAAAGGAAATAATTGAAAAAGTATTCGATGCAATGAGATATGCTCCGAGTGCTGCAAATCTTCGAGCTTGGCGATACATAGTTTTATCTGATCTTGAACAAATCGAAGCACTAAGTGATGAAATTGTAAAAACAAATTATCAATATATGGGATTTCAATCAGCAGAACAAGCACTCGAAATCTTAAAATCTCGAGGTCGAAATATTTTTTATAATGCTCCTCATGTAATTGTGCTATATTATAGGGTTGTCGAGAAAAGCTCTGTGATGATTGGATTCCGGGCGAATGATGCTGGAATTGCTTTAACTTATGGAATGTTAGCTGCTGAAAGTCTTGGACTAGGAACTTGTTGGATTGGAGCGATTCAAGGTGCTATACCTAGGAATAAGGATATTTTAAATATTATAGGTACAAAAGGAATGGTACTCGGAGCCTTCACTTTGGGTTATCCTGCAGTGAAATATCGTCGAACCGTTCCAAGACCACCGCTTAAAATAAAAGGGTTAGAATAGGGAAATATCTTATAAACCCATATCTTTTAATTGTTGCATTATCTCTTCCTTCTTTTTTCCTTTTAAATCGAACCAGACGAAAAATACTATAGCAGCGATTACACAGAAAAAAAAGGGAATCACTCCTTGAATTAAACGAAGCCCAAATAGCGCTTCTCGACTTGGATTATTAGAATCATAAGCAGTAATGAGATGAACAATTGCAACGATAAAAGTCTGAATCATAATTGAAACTCTCAAGAATAAATTCCTAATTCCAATCAAAGTTGATTCAAGATGTTTTTTGGTTTTTACAGCAAACTCATCATAGCAGTCGGCTAAAACAGGAGATAACACAACTGTATACATTGCAACTGATAATCCATTCAGGGAGTTGACAATATAATACCCGATTAAATTCGAAACAAATGAGTATGATAATAAACTAAATCCAAAACATACCATTCCTAATGCATAAGTGTTTGAATGTCCGATCTTTCTAGCAACACGAATCCAAATAGGCATAGTTGCAACAGACGTAATCAACATAAATAGAGATCCGAACATTCTTATATTTTGCTCCTTCTTTAATACGTCATCTATAAAATTTACAGTATTCATACTCGTTAATCCTAAGGCAACCATAAAAAGTATATACGTTAATAAGGCTAACATGAAATTTTTCTGTTTAATAGCCATTTTCATAGTCCATAAGAAAGACTTCTTTTCGGCAGTTTCATACCCTATTATAAATCGATCTTTTATTTCCTTTGTTTCTTTAGAGCCAGGAATAAAAACTGCTAGAGAACTTCCAAGAAGGATCAAACTTAAAAAAGCAGCAAATGTAAAGGTAGCGGGGTTCCCAGGTAAAATAGTTAGAGACCAAATCGTTGTTCCTAAAAAGTTTGCCACAAATATAAAGATTTGCGTTATCATGCCAGCTTTTCTTCGGGTAGCATCTCCTCTAAAATGGGCAGGAAAGGCTCCAAAGGAGTGTGTTTGAAAAAGGGAGTTGAATACATCATAAAGAAAGACTGTAATAAGAAAGTATAATAATATTGGAAAAACACTTTCAATCCCTGTATTATGTGGTGGTATGAAAATTAAGAAAAAGAGGAGTGCTGTAGGAATGCCTCCTATAATTATCCAAGGAGTGTGAAATCCCCATTTTTTCGTCCATTTTCTGGGTTTATCACTAAGAAAACCGATAATTGGATTAATAACCATGCTAAATACAGTATAAATTACATTTACGATCCACAGGTAAAGTGGCCATAAACTTACAACAGCTTTTAAACCAAGTTCTATCTCATAATAATGCCAAACAAAACTACCAAATGCAACAATTAAAAAGCCATTGAAGAAATAACCCATAGAAAACATTATCATTTTCCCTGTTGATGGGTCTTTACTATCAGTTGGATTTGTCTTTTTTTCTGGAGATTTCAAAGTTAACACTTGCAACTTTAAGATTTGATAATATTTAATTCGTTTAGATGTTTAATAAACTGATCTACAGTTATAGGATATTAGAATAAATTTTAATAAGTTGAGAGAAAATTGCATATTAAACTCAGATTTATAATAAACTCTAAAAGGAGGAGTTAGGAATTAGGTTACTTGAATATGAATCTAAGAGGATCTTTAGTGAATTCGATATCCCGCTAGTGAAAAATATTGTAATTGAAAGGGGGGAAAACATTGAAGAAAAAGTAAGACAATTTACTTTTCCTGCTATTATTAAGTCTCAAATAGCTATAGGAAGCAGAAAAAAAGCAGGTCTTATCAAAATTGCTCAAAATCAAAAGGAAGCTATTTCTTTATGCTATGAATTTTTTAAGCAAGAAGTTAGTGGTTATACTGTGGAGGCTATTCTTATTGAGGAATTAGTTCAAATTCAACATGAATACTACGGCTCGATTGCCTTAGATACCTCAGGAAGACAGTTTTTCCTAATCGCGAGTAAAGAAGGGGGAATTGACATAGAGGAAGTTGCTCAAACAAATCCAGATGCGATTATAAAAGAAAATTTTTCTTATAACGAAGGATTAAGTAGAGATCTTATTGAACAAGTTGCATTTAAATTAGAGTTCTTAGGAGACGATTTATCTACAGCAATAAGACTATTCAAAAATTTATGGGAAATTACAACTAAACTCGAAGCACAGCTAGTTGAAATTAATCCTTTGGTTCTTACTCCTCAGGGATTAAAAGCAATCGATGGAAAAATGATAGTAGATGACGATGCCGCCTTTAGGCAACCATTAATAAATAAACTCCAGGAAAAAAAATTCTCAGAATTAGAAAAAATAGCGAAAGAAGCGGGATTTTCATTTGTAGAGTTAGATGGTGAAATTGGAATTTTAGCTAATGGAGCAGGCTTAACTATGGCACTAATAGATGTATTATCTGAGTTAGGATTAAAAGCTGCAAACTTTTTAGATGTTGGTGGTGGGGCAAGTAAAGAAAGAGTGTATAAAGCATTAGAACTATTATTCAAGATGAACCCTAAATGTGTTCTAATTAACATCTTTGGAGGTATAACTCGCTGCGATGTTGTAGCTGAAGCTATAATTCAAGCGTTAGGAGATTTTAAAAACTCACCGCCTTTGGTAATTCGATTAACAGGGACAAAGGATGTAGAAGGAATTGCCCTTCTTAAAAACGCAAACATTGATGCCTATAAAGATGTAATGGAAGCAGTACAAAAAGTTAAAGAGGTTATGGGTGCTTAAAATGTATATCAATAAAGATTCTAGGGTAGTTGTTCAAGGTATTACAGGAAACCAAGGTTTATTTCATACAAAATTGATGTTAGAATACGGAACAAAAATAGTGGCTGGTGTAACTCCAAAAAAAGGTGGGCAAATCGTCTACGATGTACCTGTTTTTGACACAGTAGAAGAGGCAGTTAAAGAGACTAATTGTGATACTAGCATAATTTTTGTTCCTGCACGATTTACTTTCAATGCAGTAAAAGAGAGTCTACTTGCAGGAATTAGAATGACCTGTATAATTACAGAGAATGTTCCTGTTTTTGATATGCTTCGCTTGGTCGAATTAGCTCAAGAATTTAAATTACATTTAGTAGGACCGAATTCTCCTGGAATGCTTATTCCTGATAATATCAAATTAGGAATAATGCCTGGTGATATGTGTCATTTTGGGGAGGTAGCGGTAATATCCAAGAGTGGCACATTGTCTTATGAAATAACAAAAGCAATAGGAGATGCGGGAATTGGAGTATCAGCATATATCGGAATAGGAGGGGATCCTATACGCGGGAAGACTATGATTGAGGCCGTAGAATATTATTCAAATGATCCTAATACCAAATTAATAGTTCTAA
>JBHLRJ010000081.1:14447-18501 GCA_048882645.1 Candidatus Thorarchaeota archaeon | reverse complement strand
CCTGAGCGAACACTCACAAGAAGGGGATTTTTTTTATCGCCAAATTTCTTACCGGTTTTATTCTCTAGTTCCTTTAAATATTCCATTACTTTAGGTGTCAACTCTTTCATTACCTTTTTGGGATTACGAAAGTAACGTAAACAAGCTTCAGTAGTAATTGTAAAACCAGGTGGAATGTTAAGGCCTAACTTGGTCATTTCTGCAAGGTTTGCCCCCTTTCCACCAAGTAAATTTTTTAAGTCTTTATTTCCTTCGCTAAAATCATAAACATATTTTCCTTCTTCGCTGACTGTCATTATAATTACCAAGTTCTCAATATTTAATCAAACTGTTAAATATGACAAAATTATTTTAATTTTTAATTTTAGTGTCTATATTATATTTAGTAATTACAATAATGAAAAAAACCTTACTGAATAAAAAATTAAAAATTTTTGTTAGTTAACTTTTTTTTTTTAAAATCTCTTAAAAGCTCCCATATTCCCTCTAGTATGAAATTTGGTTTATACTCGCTTTTTTCTATCATAGCTTGAGATGATTCTCCAGAAAGTACACAACAAGTTGTCACTCCCGCCTGTATACCCATTTTAATATCAGTATAAAGGCGGTCACCAAATATTATGGCGTCTCGAGGGTTAATATCTAATTGATTCAGTTTGAATAAAAGCATTTCTTTATTCGGTTTACCAAAAACTTTAGGCATCCTTTCAGTAGCTTTAAATAATAAAGCTGCGATACCTCCAGCATCTGGGATATAACCATTTACGGTAGGACATCTATTATCTAGATGCGTGGCAATATACGGAAATTCTTCATCTAATAAGAACGATGTGGCTTTAGCTAATCGCTCATAGGTTAAATCCTTATCAAAAGCAAGAACAATGATTTCTGGATTTTGTTCAGTTATTTCAAATCCTTCTTGTTCAAACTCTTTTTTAAGGGATTTTGTACCTAACAAAAAAATTCTACTATATCCATTGTTTTTTAAATAATCCATTGTTGGGTGCTGTGAAAGGATAATATTATTCCGAGTGACATTTAGATTAAATCTATTCAATTTTTTAATATAATCTGCTGTTGAGATACTTGAATTGTTTGAAAGGAAAAAGAAAGCTTTATTTTTATCCCTTAATAGCTCTATTAGTTCGGGAACACCATTAAATAATTTATTTCCTAAATAGATAGTCCCATCTAAATCAAAAAAGTATACTCGTTTCTTAGTTAATTCAGAAAAAGACTTATTGCTAAAGACCATTTGAGATTCTAAAAACTAGGTTCGATACAATAAAAAAGAAAAAAAAGTAAATAAATTTTCTTTATACTTAATAAAATTCAGTTTCAAATGTAGTGGTAGAATTGACAAGTTCTGATGCTGCTCTTGTTGCTTTTAATATTTTTGCCATATCACCTTTAAGTGCAAATTTCCCGGCAAGTAAGCCACGTATAGGATCTAATTCTTTTTTTAACACTTGTACCCAGGAATCATATGGTCCTGAATACACATATTCTGTCTCTACTTCCTCTCCTTCATCCAATACTCTAGCACCAGTGCATTCACCATGATATAGTCCTACAAACATCTTAATCTCATGATCTAAATTTCCAGAAGGTTCAACAACGAAGAGAAAATCTCCTTCCCATCCATCGGGAGGAAATCCTTCTGGTCCAGCAGCATCTCTGTAATTTTCATTCTCATTTATAGCTTTACAAAAAGTTTCAGCCCATTCTTGAGTCCCAAATTTCATTAAAACCACTTTACAGATATTATATTTCGCTAATTTTTTAATTAGGTTATTTAATTTGTATATTTTTATTAGTAAAGAGTATTATAAATATTCTAGTTTTTCATAAAAGATATTGTAATTTATAAAAAAATTTTAATTTTTATTTGAATTCTTATTTAATTTCTCCTCTTTCTCTCATCTTTTCAATTTCTTCATTCCTAAGTTTTCTTTTAAAAAGTTTCATGGCTAATGTTAATGGAAGATCATCCCGAAATTCTACATATTTTGGGACAGCATACGGTTTAACTTTATCCTTTAAATAATCTATAATGTCTTGTTCTGAAATTTTTCCTTTATATTCTTTGTGTAACGATATAAAGGCTTTAACTCTTTCACTTCCAGGTCGTTCTGGATCAGGAATCCCAACTACACCTGCAACACTAACTGCGGGATGTTCATGTAGGATATCATCTATAATTCTTGAATATACCTTATTTCCCGAAACATTTATCATATCTTTGATTCTATCTTCAATATAAAAATAACCATCATCATCCATCCTTCCAATATCACCCATAGGAAGCCATCCATCATCAGTTAAACCTTTACCTGGAGTTGGCCAATATCCTTTCATCACTTGGGGACCTCGAACCCAAATTTCACCTGATTCGCCAAAAGGAATTTCCTCTCTTGTTTCGGGATCTACAATTTTTATTTCTGTATCCGGAACTGGTACACCTACACCATTCTTTTTTGTAATCATGAATCCCGTTACTTTTGAGAGTGGTGAAATATTAACTGTCGATACGGCAGTTGTTTCAGTGGCTCCATACCCTTCACCCATAGGAACACCACTTTTTTGTTCAAATTGTTCGGCAAGATCGGGAGGCATTGGTGCTGCTCCAGACAAGTAAAATATAGGAGCTTTAGGGATATCTAATTGAATGAATCTTGTATAATGAGCAGGAACGCCAGTGACCATAAAAGGACGATTGTTTTTTATTGTTTCTGCAATTCTTACCATATCTCTTGGATCCATTAGGAACATTTTAATACCCCATGAAATACATGAATGAATTGCAAAATGACCATATGCATGAAAAATAGGGACGCAGATAACTGTAGCGGCTTTCCCAATTATCCCTAGTTTGATTGGATCCATCATCCAATGAAATAATTGAATTACATTTGTAGTAATATTATAATGCGTCAACATTGTGCCTTTTGGGAGCCCAGTTGTTCCCCCAGTAAAAGGAAGAAGAGCAAGATCTTCCATAGGATCTATTTTAACTGTTTTATCTAAGGGTTCAGATTTATCAATTAATTCATATAGAGAGTAATATCCATCCGTTGAAATTTCTTCCATTTCAGGTAATTTATAATCAGGAAATAGTTTTGTTGGTGCATAAATAACAGATGTAATCTCAATTTGCCCTTTCACTTCATTGACTCGTTCGAGTCTTCTGTAAGAACATACTACCGTTTTTGCTCCACTTTCTTTTAATTCGTGAATTAAATCATCAGTTTTATGTAATATGCTTAATGGTACATGGATTGCACCCATTTTCATTGCAGCATAGTCTACCAGTATGAATTCTAAACATGAAGGGAGGACAGATGCCACTGTATCTCCTTTTTTCAATCCTAAATTAGTAAATGCATTTGCTAACTTGTCTACTTTTAGTTTTAAATCTTTATAGGTTATTTCATCATCTAAATAAACACATGCGATGTTATCGGGATAGTTAGTCACAGTATCTTCAAGAAACTTGTAAACGTTCATTTTAGGATAGGGTTCCATGGTATGTTTGAGCTTGAATGGCCCAACAACATAAGATTTTAGCCAAGGTTTATCTGCATAGGTCATTTTCTTTTCTTCATTCATAATGATCACCCATTCTCATACAAGCTCAAATATATTATTAGTAAATTAGTTTTATTGCCCATTCTAATCCGAGTTCTTTAAGTTTCTCTTTAGTAGGTTTACCGGTTTCTTTATCCCATCCACGATATTCATAATAAGCATCTAACAGAGGTTCCAAGTTTACTGTCTCTCCTTTAGCTGGTCCATCAGGCATAGGTTCTTCTAACATCCTGGGTGGAAGAGTGTCATCTGCTCTCGTAGCACCTTCTCTCATATTATAAACTCTAGCTAAATTGTATAATCTTTCACCCATTTTAGCGAAGTCCTCTTTAGAAAAGTCATATCCTAAGAGTTTCTCAATAAGTGATGCCCAATCTTCTGAAGCTAATACCATTCCCATAAACTTACATCCTCCAATTGCGTCGAATAGTCCAAAAGCATCTTCAAATTCTTTAAACACTTTTGT
>JBHLRJ010000081.1:0-14437 GCA_048882645.1 Candidatus Thorarchaeota archaeon | reverse complement strand
CCCACTGAAGCATTTTCTACAATCATAAAAGGCATCGATAAGAACGCTGGGCCTTCAATATAGCCCGTGATATGGCACCCTCCTCGATTTGCTGTTGCATATGCTAAACCAGTAATTTTAGCAGCTCTACTATCATATGCAGGAAGTTCTAACCCTTTGACATGCATAGCGAATTTTTCAGATCCTTTTCCTAATTTCTTAGCCATATTTCTTGTTCCTTCGGCGAGGAGATCTCCAATCCCTTCTCTTTTACTGATGATAGGTATGAGATCAACGACAAGATCTGCATTTCCAAAATTAAATTCACGTCCATCCGTATCTTCTTTAGTTAAGATCTTTTTCTGAAAACATTCCATAGCAAATCCTATTGTGTTCCCAGCAGAAATTACATCAAGTCCATATTCATTACAGAGAAAATGTGCTAAAGTAATAGCTTCCAAGTTATCAACGCCACACATCGTTCCTAGAGCTCCCAATGATTCATATTCTGGCCCCTCTCCCGTGCTTTTATATTTTCCTTCCTTTATCTCGGCGACACGACCACAAGCTATTGGACAAGCGAAACATGGTTTCCTTGCTGTGAGAATTGTCTCGTTTATAGCAGTTCCATTAATTTTATCAGCACCAGGAAAAACACCAGTTTGCCAATTATTTGTGGGTAACCCACCCTTAATATTTACTAGGTCTACCATCGTAGCAGTTCCAAATACTTCAAGAGTCATTTTCAATAAACTCTGATTCACCCAATCATATCGTTGTTTAGCTTCTGCGCGATATTCATCTGGCTTTGCTACCTCAATTTTCGCATCTCCTTTAGATGCTATTGCTTTTACTTTCTTAGAACCCATTACTGTTCCCATACCACATCTACCTGCGGCTCTCCCATAATTTGGCTTATCACAATCATTCATAATAGAGGCATATTTTACTAAATTCTCCCCACCAATTCCAATACAAGCCACATTAAATTTTTCACCAAGTTCTTTTCTAATCATTTTTGTAGTTTCAGAGGTATTTTTACCCCAAATGTGAGAAGCATCTTTAAGTTCTGCTTTACCATCTTCAGTAACGAGATAGACTGGATTTGGAGATATTCCTTCAAATATCACACCATCAAAGCCAGATCTCTTTAAATCTCTACCCCAAAACCCCGCTGAGTTCGCTTCTCCCCATAAGCCTGTAAGAGGTGATTTAGCAACAATACTATATCTCCCTGTACTTGGAGATGGTGTTCCAGTCAGAGGACCAGTCATGAATATTAATTTATTTTCAGGACCTAATGGATCGATTCCTTTTGGTACTTCATCAATTAGATATTTAGTAGCTAATCCGGAGCCACCTAAATACATTTTTAAGGTTTCCTCATCAGGAAATTCTTCAGATATTTGTCCATCGGTTAAGTTAACTCTTAGAATCTTTCCCATATAACCGTAAATTTTTATTACACCTCATTTAAACTTAATTAAGCTTAGATTTTAATTTGACTTTATAAATAAAAATAATTAATTATTCTTATTTCCTTAATTATAAAATGATTTCTATTTTTTTTCTTAAGGAATTTGAATTTATCTTGTATAAACAAATTCGAAATAAGAAGAATAAAAACAAAAAAGTTAATTTATACACCAACTACACCTCCAACAAAACTCGCAGCTACTAAAGGACCTAGACCATCGCCAATTGGGCTTTAAAATATGTTATAGTTTAAAATAAAGTTTTTAATATTTAGGTACTCGAAGGTATACATAAATTCATAAGTAAATAGAAATTAAAAAAAAAAAATTTAGCTACACACCAATACCAATAGTATTTCCGATACCAGCAATAATAACTTTTGTGCCTTGTTCAGTACGTTTACGGATTGCCATTTTTATGTTATCTACAAATTTTGGAACAGACTGGGTAATTGGTCTCTTCATTGTGGTAATTGCATCCTCTAAAGATTGCTTACAAATTAATGCATCAATTGGAATGGATTTTCCCGAAGAAGAATCTTCAATATAGGATTTTTCAATTCCAATCCCTCCAATCGCAGCTCCAACTCCAACTGTTAGGGAGCCTGTTTTATCGCCGGTAAGTTTTAAACCCGCATCAATCATTATTATTCGAGAGATATTATCACCATCTCTTTCAATAAGGTATTTGATAGCTTTCCCCGGTTTACCAACTGATCCACCAGGTCCTTTTGCTCTAACAATATAAACATTCCTCCCCTCAAATTCTACTTCTTGGACAATTGTATCTCTGGCTACCTCAATAGCTTCAACTTGATCATTTGTTACATCTCTTATAAAACTCGCAACTACTAAAGGACCTAGACCATCGCCGATTGGGCTCCCTTCAGCAAAAGCTTTAGCGGCATGATAATACGCTTTAGCCATACTAATTATCAATCCCAATTGCATGGAAATTTGGAGTAATAGAATCATTGATTTAGATTTTTTCCCCAATATGAGATAATGCCTTATAAGTCGATAGATAAAATCAATAGCCATTGTAGCTTCCAGTAAATTCTCTAAATTATAGCGCTGAATATTATCAGCTTTAGGTGCTAACATCCCAACTTCTTCTTTAAATCTATAATCTCTTACATCAACAATCTGATCAAATTTAGGGACAATCCCATATGGATCTAATGAAACAGGTGGGATAGTAACAAAAGTAAGAAAATCTTCAAGTTGAAGCATCAAATCTTTTTGAGGTTTCTTTTTATCTGCAAATTCTTTAAAGTTATTCATTAATATTTCCTTACATTCATCATTCCACTTTTTTAATTTGTCTAAACCAGTTTGAATTTCTCTTGATGCTTTCCACCCTTGTAGTTTTTGTCCATAAAACATTGATACAAATATCAATACAAAAAACATTAAATTTAATATAAGGGAAAGAGGATCTGTGCTTTGAGTTCCAGCAACTTGCGCAATATTATACATTTTTTTCCTAATTTTATTTCTCTGTGAAAACTTAAATCTATTAAGTTTAATAATAAAAAAATTTATTTATTCTTTTCTATTATAAAGGATAGATAACAAGAAATTACATCTGTTTCCATGATTGAAGAAGAAGACGATGAGGATGTTTTAAAGAAAGGTGTTACACTCAAGAGTGTGTTAAAAAATCTACTTTTAATAATTTTAATCATTGTAGGAGTAGTTTTGATCTACTCGGGGATAGGTCCTGATCCAATAACAAGCTGGTCAATAGGATTTATGTTAATTTGTTTTGGGGCAACATTATTACAAATACAAAAGACTCCAGCAGAACCTATAAGACAGACCTTATCAATTTTAATTTGTAACATATGTGGGCTTACAAAAATCAGAAATTATGAGAAAGGAGATTTTGTTTATAGAAGAATGGGTAAATGTGATAAATGTAATGAACTAATGGAGATCAAAGAGATTTATTCTGTTAGATTAAAAAAATCTTCTGAACCTAAAAAATCCTCAAAAAAGAATGAAAAGAAGTCGAAACCCAAGGAAGAATCATAAAAATTTAACAATCTTATAAGGTGTTTTTCTTATTTTAAAGAAAGTTGGATTGGGTGGGACTTTTGATCATCTTCATGAGGGACACAAATTTTTATTAAAAACTGCTTTATCCCTTTCAGAAAATATTGAAATAGGATTGACTTCTCAGAGATTATTAGAAAATAAAAAATTCTCTTCAAAATTAGAAGATTATGAAACAAGAAAAGAAAAATTAAAAGAATTTATTAGTTCATTTGCAGATTTAACAAGAGTAAGTATTGTTGAAATAAAGAATTGGGATGACATGAATCAATATGCTCAGGACCCTGAATATGAAGGATTAATTGTAAGCCAAGAAACGTATGAAAACGCTTTAAAATTAAATCAAAACAGGGAAAATAAAGGTATGATGCCACTTATTCTAATCGTTATTCCTTTAATTAAAGATATAAATAACAATAAAATAAGCTCTACATCAATACGAGAGAAGTTAAAATAAAAAAACTTTTTAGTTAGCACTTCTTTAACTAATTCATAATAAAACTAGTAAAAGCTTGAGAAGATGATCATATGAATAGATTTATCTATTGCTTAAATAACACCAATCTTAATCAAGCTTCAATTTTTACTGAATTCTTTAAATTGCCAAGGGATTACTAAAACCAGCTGGAGACTGATCCCTTGGCTGCGGATTTATCTATATTTAACTTGATTTAGAACTGATCTAATACTACAAACAAAGTGAAATGGCTATCCTAATTCAAGATAGAATGAAATCAATCGATTTAGTTCAAGAAAAGTTTAAATACATTCAAGATTTTACAATTTATGACGAAAGAATAAAATACTAAAGCTGAATTTTATGACTATTAAACTTAAAAAACAGGTTATTGACATTTTAAAGGTTCTTAAGAAAAAACAATCAGATTTAGATGCTGCGGATTTAGCCAAAGATATGAAAATTGATTATATTGTACTCATGTCAGCTATAAATGATTTAATTGAGTTTGATTTAGCAACATTTAGAGAAGAGGAAATTTATGAAATCTCTTTAAATGAGGAGGGTATGAAATATCTAGAAGATAAGTTACCAGAACGTCAGTTATTAAACTTACTTTTAAAAGATGGAATTAAAGAAATTACAGTAAATGACTTGCTTAAAAGATCAAACTTAGATAAGAATATCTTTTTTGTAGGGATTTCAAATTTGAAGAAGAATAGATGGATTGGTCAAAGTAAAGCTTCAGGGGATAATAAAATCTATCTCATCAAAGAAGATTTCCCACAGACCGATCTTGAAAACTTTTTAGATAAGTTTAAAGAAAACCCAGTTATGGATCGTTCTGCTCTGTCTAAGGATGATTTAATACAATTGGATATTTTAAATAAAAGAAAGATAATAATTAAAAAACGCAAAACTCGAAGAATCATTTATTTAACAGATAAAGGAAAAAAAATTAATATATCAACCATCAAAGAATTGCATCAAATTAGTAAAATTACATCAGAGATGTTGAGTTCAGGGACGTGGAAAGATTATGAATTAAAAATGTTTGATGTTTCTAAGCCAGGACCTCAATTAAAAGCAGGAAAAATACATCCTTTAATTAATTTAATTAATCAAGTGAGAGAGATCTTTTTATCAATGGGTTTTACAGAAATAAGAGGCCCTCTTATTGAAAGTGCATTTTATAATTTCGATGCTTTATTCCAACCTCAAGATCATCCCGCAAGAGAATTACAAGATACATTTTATTTAAATAATCCAAAAACTGCCAAATTACCAGAAAAGGATAGAGTATTAGCAGTTAAGCAAATGCATGAAAATGGAGGAGATAGTGGATCAATTGGATGGGGTTATAAATGGGATGAAGAGATTGCGAAGAAGACATTGTTACGTCCCCATACTACGGCTACTACAATGCGAAGGTTAGCTCAATTCTATCAAGAGAATGAAAAGGTACCAGTTAAAGTATTCTGTATTGATAGAGTGTTTAGAAATGAAAGAATGGATAAATCTCACATTGTTGAATTCACTCAAATAGAGGGTATTGTTATTGATGATAACGTAACCTTATGCGATTTAATTGGAATATTATCCGAGTTTTATAGAAAAATAGGTTTTAAAAAGATCGTTACACGCCCTGGTTTCTTTCCTTATACAGAGCCAAGCATGGAAGTTTCTGTATATTATGATAAACTGGGTGAATGGCTTGAGATGGGAGGTTCAGGTATATTCCGACCGGAAGTTACATTCCCTTGGGGGATTAAGGAACCTACACGGATATTAGCATGGGGACAAGGTCTTGAAAGAATTGCAATGCCTTATTATGGACGTAAGGATATAAGAGATTTTTATATTAATCCAATAAGATGGTTAAGACAGCAATCATATCTTAAATGAGGTAAAGTCATGCCAACAATTGAATTAAAAATTGAAAGATTAGAAAAATTAGTAGGGCAAAAATTAGATATAAGTTCACTAGAGTACGATTTGCAAGAAATAAGTTTAGATTTGGAACAAATCAATGAAGAAGAACAGAAAATTAAGGTAGAATACAACCCTAATAGACCTGATTTTTCAAGCCCCGAGGGAATAGCAAGGGCTCTAAGAGGATATTATGAAATTGAAACAGGTCTTCCTACTTATGATATTCATCAAGGTGAAATAACCTTAAATGTAGATCCTAGTGTGAAAAAAGTTCGACCCTATATAGTCTGTGGCGTTATCCGAGATATTGAATTAGACGAAGATGAGGTTGCGACCTTAATGAATATTCAAGAACATTTACATTGGGCAGTGGGACGAGATAGAAAAAAAGTTGCGATCGGAGTGCATGATTTGGATAATGTAGCTCCACCTTACAGGTACACCGCAGTAAAGCCTGATTCTGCCAGTTTTATTCCTTTACATGGAGATGGATATCCAATGAATTTAGAGGAGATACTATTATTACATGAAAAAGGTATTGAATATGCTCACATTTTAGAGGGAAAAGAAGTCTATCCAATCATTTTTGATAATAATAATGAAGTATTATCATTCCCACCTATTATCAACGGGGTGCTCACAACTGTAACGGATAAAACGAAAAATTTGTTTTTAGATTTAACGGGTACCGATTTTAACGCTATTAATCTAGCACTAAATATCTTATCTACAACATTATCAGACATGGGAACAAAAATAGAGAGTGTTAAGGTGAATTATGAAGGAGAAAGAGAAATTATTACTCCTAATTTAGATCCAAAAAAATGGGAGGTTAAGGTGGACTATATCAATAAAGTTATTGGATTGAACTTATCCATTTCAGAAATGATAAAATGTTTTAAAAAAGTAAGAATGGATGCAGTAAAATCTAAGAAGAGAGGATATATAGAGATACTAGTCCCCGCTTACAGAGGAGACATAATGCATCCAATAGATTTCACGGAAGAGTGTGCAATTGGATATGGTTATTTTAATTTACCACTCACTCTACATGAAGGGGGAATAGGTCAGTATCATCCAATACAAGATCTCTCGAATAAAGTTCGGAAAATAATGATTGGTGCGGGATATTTGGAGGTTCTTAATTTCATCTTAGCTAGCTCTGAAAAGCAATTTGACTATATGAAGGAGGAATATAAGATTAGTAATATTGTAGAAGTTGCAAATCCAGTCTCGAAGGAGTATAACACAACCAGAATAAAATTGCTTCCTAAATTACTAGATACATTACTTCTGAATAGATCTGAAGAAAAGCCAATCAGAATTTTTGAAGTAGGTGATGTAATTATGTTGTCAAAAAAAGAAGAAACAGGATCCAAAAGAGAGGTGCATCTCTCTGCAGTCTCTTATTATGAGGATTCTGATTACACAGAAATAAAATCTACGTTAGATTATGTGATGACCTCACTTGGATACATTGAAGATTATGAAGTGAAACCAGGGAAAAATAAAAGCTATATTGAAGGTCGATACGGAGAAATTTGTTTGAATGATTCAATTATTGGTGAAATTGGTGAGATAGATCCAGAAGTTTTGTTAAATTTTAAATTGGAATTCCCAGTTGCAGCATTTGAAATGAATATTGAATATTTTCTAAATGATAAATAAAAGTTTTTTAATTTTTAATATAATATACAAATAAGATTTTTGTTATGAAAGAAAAAGATGATTTAGAAGAAGATCTAAAAAGACTAAGAGAAGAAATAGATCAATTAGATGATAAGCTTGTAGAACTTCTCAATAAAAGAGGAAACATCGTAATTCAGATAGGCAAGCTAAAAGAAAAATTAAAATTGAAAGTATTTCAACCAGAGAGAGAAAAAGAAGTTATTGAAAGACTTTCCAAAAAATCAACTGCTTTTCAAAGAGAAAGTATCGAAGCTATTTGGAAGGAAATAATGGGAGCAAGTAAGCGAATTCAAGGTTCTATAGTTAGAATTGGGTATTTAGGACCAGAAGGAACTTTCACACATCAAGCTGCTCTTGATTGCTTTCCCAAAGCGGGATCTGAATTCATAGCAAGGAGTAATACCACGGAAATATTTGAAAGTGTGGAAAAAGATATAATGGATTTCGGTGTTATCCCAATTGAAAATAGTCTTCATGGAACAGTTAGAGAAACTCTTGATCTTTTAATCGAGAAAAACTTAATTATTTATGGGGAAATCGAACTAAGGATCATTCAAAATCTAATTTCTAAAAAGGATTCTGATTTGTCGAAAATAACAAAGGTAATTTCACATCCTCAAGCCTTTGCGCAATCAAGAATGTGGATTAAGACCAATTTACCTACTGCTGAGTTAGTTAACGTCAATTCTACTGCTGAAGCAGTTCGTAGAGTTTATGAATTAAACGATGTAAGTTATGCAGCGATTGGAACAGAATTTTCAAGTCAGGTCCATAACTTAAAAATAATTAATTCAAATATTGAAGATAATCCCTCGAATTTCACGAGATTTCTAATAATTTCTAAAAAAGAGAATGAACAAAAAGAAGGAAAAATTAAAACCTCGGTTGTATTTGTTACCAAGCACACCCCAGGATCTTTATTTCGAGCATTGAAGTTGTATGCGGATGCGAATATAAATTTATTAAAGATAGAATCTCGTCCCAGAAGACGGGGGCGTTGGGAATATATATTCTTAATGGATTTTGAAGGAGATAAGAAAGATCCTAAAATACAAAAAGTATTAACCAAAATGAATGATAATGTAATTTGGTATAAAATTTTGGGATCTTATCCTACGATCAATTAATCTTATAGAAGTGCGATTTTTAGAAACTTTTTTACCTTACAAAAAATATACTAGTATACTCTTTTGAATTAAGATTATAAGTCTTAATAAAGAAGATTTAGATCTTACATTCCTACTTAAATGAAACAGGTAAAGGCTAGATGGTCTCAAATATCAGATTTGATGGTCGAAAAAATGATGAAATAAGGAACACTACGATTAAAAGAAATTTCCTTAAATATCCTGAAGGCTCTGTATTAATATCACAAGGAAGTACCAAAGTTATTGTTACTGCTTCAGTTGTAGAAACGGTCCCCAGATTTTTGGCTGATACAGGAACAGGATGGATTACAGCAGAATATTCGATGTTGCCACGAGCTACACAAATAAGAAATCAAAGAGAAACTAATAAGGGAAGGTCAATGGAAATTCAAAGATTAATCGGGCGTAGTATGAGAGCTGCGTTTAATTATGAGAAGTTGGGAGAACGTACAATCAGAATTGATTGTGATGTGATACAAGCTGATGGAGGAACAAGATGTGCCTCTATCACTGGTGCTTTTATTGCAGTCTTCGATGCTTTGAATTACCTTTATAATCAGCAATTAATCTATGACTTTCCAGATTATAACGTAGTAGCAGCTATTTCACTAGGTGTAAAGAATAATGATGTATTACTTGATTTGAATTATGTTGAGGATTCAAAAGTTGATGTTGATTTCAATCTAGTCATGAATGAAAAATCAGAGATAATTGAACTTCAAGGAACAGCTGAAGGAGCAGCCTTCACAAAAGAAAAATTATTTGAAATAATTGATATAGGGGAAAAGGGAATTCTGGAATTAATTAAAATTCAAAAAGAGAAACTGAATATTTAAAATTGTTAATTTCGGTATATAGCTTATTATACTAAAGATAAATAAGAGGTAACCTTATTAAAAACATTATTATAGGAATTGATGGAGGTACTTTTAATCATATAATACCACTATTACGGAAGAATTTACTGCCAAATTTTGAGACTTTGATTAAAAAGGGTTTTTATAGTTACTTGAAGGTCACTGTACCTCCGGTGACGATTCCTTCTTTTCCTTGTATATTTTCTGGATTAACTGTTGAGGATTTAGGGTATTGTACATTCGTAATTCCTTCAAAAGGTATTTTTTCTTCTGATTTATGGAAACAAAAGAGTGTACTTTCAATAAATAATCTTAAAGTATTTTCACTGAATCTCCCGTCATCTTATCCTGCTTGGGAAATCAATGGAGAAATGATAACTGGTTTAATGTCACCTCATTTAAATAGTAAGATCTGTTTTCCTCAAAGTTTGATAAAAACAATACCAAATAATTGGATTATTGATGGGATAAATATTGATCAGACTTTTCAAGCATTTAATATGAAAAAGGAGTATTTTTATGAGCAATTAAAAAGAGACTTTGATTTATTAATTTATGTTATTCGTATTCCTGATTGCGCCTCTCATCATCCCAAAATAAGGCTTAAAAATACTACTAAAGCAATTGAGAAAGGATATATTGAGATTGACAAGTTTTTTGGAGATATTTTGAACAAAATTGATTTTGATAATCTATTCGTAATTAGTGATCATGGATTAAAACTTTATCAATATGAATTTAATATCAAGCGATTTTTAGAAAGAAAAGGACTGATTTTTCAAAACAAGGATAGGGTTTCTAAAATCCTTAGCATCTTAATAAAAATATCAGGTTATTTTAACTATAAATTTCTTAATACGACCTATATGCATAATAAGTTTAAGGATCTCATTAAAAAAATAAAGATTTTCAAGTCAAATCATGAAACAGAATCAAATTCAACTAAATTTATTCATTTTTATTCAAATTATGGAGGTATTTTTTTAAGTAAAGACGACAAAGGGAAAAGAGATCGCATTAGAAGAGTTTTACTTAATAGTAAGTATGTAAAAGAGGTATTAATCTATAATTCACCATCTTTACCAGATTTAATAGTAATTCTAAAAGACAAATATCTCTATAGTGTAAAAAGTTCAATTTTTATTCAAAATCGATTTAATTCCATAAATCACTCAGAAAAAGGTATTTTTATAGCTTTTGGGAAGAATATTAGAAATGAATTTATGAAAGAAACTAATTATATTGATTTTGCTCCGACTCTCTTAAATCTCTATAATCTTAAAAAGCTAGATCATATGAGAGGAAATTCACTTAAAATTCTTAAAGATATTGACTTAATATAAATTTATCTTCTATATAATTTGAGTTAATTTGGTTTTTTCTGACGTTTTTATGACTCGAGACAAGTAGTATTGTTTTATAAGCTTAAATTCTTCCAATTTATTTTTATTTTTAGATTATAAACCATTTTTTTATTAGGGGCATCTATTATATTAAATAAGAATTCTTGATCACTTTCATCATCATAAATATATTTCCATGTATCAGTTCTGGTTGATAGTAATTGAAAACCTTCAGAATTATTTCTTTTCATAAAGCCTCCTTTCTGATAACATTCTGTTATAATAGTTTTTTTCGGTTTAAAGTATCTCCTTTAAGTAGTGGTAAAAGGCTCTTTCCTTGAAAATTTTCAGGAATATTTATATTAAAAAAATTTAAAATTGTAGGGGCTATCAATCAAATTTACAGTTTTTCCAAATTTATTAAATTTTCTATTTCTTCCCATTTCGATTACGAAAAGTGGTACTTTTATGAGTTCTTCAGAAACACTCCCTTGATGTTCAAAAGTATAATGATCATTAAAAGATTCCCTGTAATCAGAGTTTATTACCTTCCCAGATTAGGTTTGCTGTAGAAAGCAAAATTGAAAAATCCATTCTCTTTGAAAATTTGAAAAAAAATTATTTTTTAACGGAATAAAGGGCTATATCCACCTTCTAATAATGGTAAAATTGATTTAAAAATGGCTTAGAATGAAGAAGGTGTCGCAGGATCATTTGTTATTGCATTTGAAAAGAGAATGCCATTTTGAACAAATTTTTCTAAATTTGGGGCAGTATTTCGGTGATAACCATAAGATTTTTGATGTTCTTGACTGAAGGCATCAATTATGATTAAGAAAAAGGCTTTAACTTCTTGATCCTTATTCATAAAAAATTATAGTAAATTGTAATTAATTAAAATTGTAAAAAGCTTTAATTAGTAAGACATTAATGTGCTTCAATTCCTAATTGTTCTGGATGTTCTTTAAAATATTCAACTCCTTCTTTTATAATATCAATAATAGATCTTACGGGTCTCCAACCAGTTTCCTTAATTATTTTCTCGTTCTTGCCAATTAATAAAGGAACTTCACTTGGTCTTAAGCGATTGGGATCTACATAGACTTTAACATTAATATCAAAAATAGATTTAGCCAACTTCACATAATCACCTATGATAATCCCCTTTCCTGAGCACACATTAAATGGTTCTCCATACTTCTTATTTTCACTAACTAATATATATGCATTGACAGTATCTTTCACGTGGGTGTAGTCTCTAATTGCATTTGGGTTTCCAATAACGATATTATCTCTTACACTATTTAAGATCTCGACTATTTGTCTATGAATAACACTTGTAACAAATTGAATTCCTCTTCTAGGTCCCTCATGGTTGAATCCACGGGTAATTATACTTGGTAAACCATAAGAATTATGATACAACCATGCTATTTGTTCTGTAGCGCATTTTGAGATCCCATATATACTTCTTGGCCGAAAGGGGTTCTTTTTTATATCTTCAGTCACAGGAACCTCATTAGGATCAACTGAACCATATTGTTCACTGCTGCAGGCTACGTGAATACTATCCAAATCATTATTATATCGTCTTGCAGCTTCAAAAAGTCTAACTGTTCCAATAATGTTATTATGAGCCACTCTAGCAGGTTCTCTAAATGAGGTAGGTATAAATGATTCAGCGGCAAGGTGAAATACAGCATTTGGTTCAATCTTTTCAAAAATTCCAAATATTCTTTCTGCACTTGTTATATCAGCTTCATGCAAATATATCTTACCTCTTAAATGTTCAATATTTTCATGCATTGGGACAGCGTGCCTACGTATAGTTCCGTGAACTTCGCATCCTAAGTCTAATAGTTGTTCAGCTAAGTGACTTCCTGCAAATCCACTAATTCCCGTAATTAATGTCCTTTTTTCTTTCCAATAATTCTCATTAGGGTAATTGGTGTTTCTATTCTCAAATTCGAGAAGATATTTATCAATATTTTCCGGTGTTATTATGAATCCTTGATTTTTTAATTCTATAACTCGAGGATTTTCTTCAAATACATCTTCAATTGGTATTAACTCAACCATAGTATTCAACTTAATTAGTTTTCCATTAATATTTAAATTAACTATTAAGAATTTTACGAAAATTTAATAAAAATAGAGTTGTTAAGAGTTTAAGGTAATATTTCTTAAATATTTGAAATTTAAAATCCTTTTAGAGCGTAATTTTGTTTATTTTTTACACTTTAATAGAATTAACTGAAATTATATATTTTAAAAAAATTTTTCTTAAATGAACTGAATATAATCATTATAAAATCTTAACAAAGAATTAACAAAAAGAGCTTAATTTGAAAGTATTGTTATTTTCCCCTCTTGCTTTAGAGAATGGAAGAGGTGGTGAAATTTCACTAATAGAATTAGCAGCAGGATTAAGCAAATTCTTTAATATCACCCTTATAGATACAAATAGAATTATGGGTGAAAAATTACTCTCAAAAAAAGTTATCATACAAAAATTAAGTGCAGTTAAAAGTATAAAACATTTAAGATTTGCCACCTTAAGAATTTTAAATAGAACTTTTTCGATTCCCTTCCCTTTGGAATTTCTTAAATTAGCACGAGAAATTAAGAAGAATAATATCATATATTCGTCCTTAGGTACTGTAAAAATTAATCTAATGTTAATATTTTCCTATCTGGTTAATCGTAAAGCAAAATTTGTAATAGGCTTTAGAAGACCTTTGTATAGCGAAAAAAAGATATCACTTTATAATCTAAAATACAGATTTTCAATTCTACTACTTTCGCTTTTTAAAAAAAGACTTCACTTTCATACGATATCTTTTCATGCTAAAAAATTTTTAGAAAACTTTTATAAACCTAACAGAATAACTCATATAATTCATGGTGTCGAATTAAGTAATTTTGTATCAAAGAGTATAGATTATACTGGAAAAAAAAAGTTAAATTTTATATATGTTGGACATCTTGATGATACCCATAAAGGAGTGGGAGTTTTATTAAAAGCTATCGAAGAACTTTTAATAGAAAAAAAGAATATTAAAATTTTTTTTGAATTTTGTGGAATTGGGCCCTTAAAACCCCGATTAATAAATTTACAAAAAAAATTTCCAAAATTTATTCTATACAATGGTTATGTAAGTAATGACCAAATAGCAGATTTTTATAAAAAGAATGATATATTTTTATTTACCTCTAGAAGAGAACCACTTGGGAGAGTTATTATTGAAGCACTTGCATCAAAGTTAGTAATAATTTGTACACTCACTTATGGGTCAATTGAAATTTTAAAAAAACAAGATTTTGCCTTTTTTATCCATAATCTAACACCCCAGGCAATTAAAGAAAAAATACTTGAAGTTTATAACTTATGGGATACTGATCAAATTAAAATCGAAGATCTACAAGAATCAGCTAAAAACTATGCACTTCAAAATTATTCATTTATTACCGAATTAGAAAAATTTAAGACATTATTCAA
>JBHLRJ010000080.1:0-18792 GCA_048882645.1 Candidatus Thorarchaeota archaeon | reverse complement strand
TTGGTTCTAATACTTTTATCATCTCCTTCAATTGATTTTTATCAGCATGAAGTTTGATTTTAATATGAGGAGCAAAGGTGTTAAGTAGAAATGCACGAAATGGCATCTTCCATGTCTCTGAAAACTCAATTTCTTCTGCTCCTTCAATAAGCTCGACACCTGGAGATTCATGGATAGATCCAGCTAAAAAGATGAAATTATGGGGATTTCGTCCAATAACATTAATAATATTTCTTATTAATCCATAAGAAAGATCGGGAGGATGGCTGATGATTATATTATTTCTTTTTCGTAAGAAATCTAAATTAGATTGATCAAACCATCGAAATTTGATACTGTTAAATGGATTTGCTTTATCTCTTATTAATCGAGAGATAGGGCCATAGATGTATTCATAGCGATGATTAATAACTTGAATATTCTTCCGTACCTGCATATCTACATAGATATTAGGACGTTTTTGATAGTCACGTTTTATTTGAAGCTTTCTAAAGTATCTCCAGAAGGTTAACATGAAGGAGATTGCTAAACTTGAAGGATCTGCTCCGATTAATGAATTATCACCATACTCTGCTTTTTGTTCCAAAAATAGAATTAAACTATGAAATTGATCGGAGATATTTCCAAAATCTTCTTGGGCACTAGTACCATCAATTAATAGGTAATCTATAGGACGAGAGATTTGCTCTAAGAATCTTCTTGTTCCTGCAAATGGTGTTATATCGTGGTATGTATAGTCTCCAGTGTAAAGCAACCTGAAATCATTGACTTTGGCAACCATCATTAAAGCACCAGGCATATGTCCAGCATGGAAGAATGACAAAAAACAATTTTTTTCTTTAAATTCGATTTTTGTACCGTTCTCTACATATATCACATTTTTAACGATGTTTAGATATTCTTCTTCTTCCACATCATCATGATTTTCTTGTTTTGTAAAATTTGAATCTCTAAGTAAAAATAGATCTAAAGTTATTCTTGAACTTAAAATAGGTACATCAGGATATAGTTTAATCAGTTCCTTAAGCCCTGATATATGATCATAATGACTGTGTGATATGAATATTGCGTCTATTTTGGGATTTTTCGGAATATTTTTTAAAACTAATTCATCAATATCATCTTCAGAAATGTCCAATCTCTTCTTTTCTTCTTCTACAATATATTTATGTAAATTTTGAAGGTAGTCCTCTACATGTCTAAAATCTCCTTCAATTTCCTTTTCTTCATCTTTCTCTGAAAGTCCACAATCCAGCAGGATATTAAGTTTGCCTAGACCTAAGATATGACAATTATGATTAGGTTTAAGAACTATTGGAAAGATGGTTAGTCTAATATCTTTAGGATCTTCTAAATCTTCAAGAAGTGAAATTTCAGAAAAATATTCTTCATTAAATTTTTTTTCAATATTATCAATTGCGATACAGAGTTCACTTTTTCCCACTGGTACCCCTGTAATGTAGAAATACCATCCATATTTATTTACCAACTTCTCTAAGTTTTCATACATTTCATCCCCAACTAAAGATTTTAAGACAATGACTTTCTCATTTTGATAATAGATGATTTTTCTTATTCCTTTTTTTTCTTCAAGTGGTACAAGTTCATTTTTAAAGAAAAGGTCATCAAGAACATCCCTTATGGGAATTTGAGGTGTTTGTTTAGATTTAATTATCTTTAAGTAATGATTATATTCTTTTGTTCGGTAAAGTGCCCTCATATTTTCTTTGCATTTTAATGGAATTTCTGAATCTTCGTAGTGAAATTTCTCTCTGCTTAAAGTTTTCTCTATTTTAGATTCCTTTTTCTTTTTTGATTTTTTCTTTTTTTGTTCTTTTTCAGTAGATTTTGAAATAAAAAAGAACCACCCATAATCTTTAATCAGTTTATCTCGATGGGTTATTATATCTCTACCAGAAGGAGTAATTAATATTAAGATTCGAGATTTTTCAGAATATATTATTTTTGAAATAGATTTCTTAGTTTTATTTGAAATATTACTATTTTTAGTAAAAAAATGCGCAAGAAGCTCTTTTATATCTTTTTGAGGAATTTTTTTTTCTTCCATATATTTTAATTTTGTCCAATAGGCGTTAATTTTATAAAATGAGCTAATCTCCTCTTGTTTCTCAATGAGAATTTTTTTATCAGAAAAATTAAATTCCTCAATAATCATTAATTTCATGAAATCTTCTTTAAAAAAAATCCTTATGGATTTTTTAATATCTTAGAATGGAGTTATTTTTTGTACACAAAATCGATTATTTGTGGTAAAAATAAAACAAATTTGTGTGATCATAAATGGTCCTAACTTAATTTTGACATATATCTCAATTTAATCCTCTTTCCAATCTCCTAAAAGTTTCCTTGTAGTAACTATTTGCCCTAAATGATATGATGTATGCTGAAGAAAAACAAGAAACAATCTAAAGTATCTTACATTTAGGGTACGTTCGGAGCCTATATTAATTTCCTCCATTAGATCAATGTTTTCAAGCTTACTAACTGCGATTTTGAGATTTTCATCAAACTTTTTAACGAGTTCTATGAAGTTTCTATCTTGACTTAAAAATTCATCAGAAGGCCAATTATCATCATTACTAATGGAATTCCAATCTATATATTCCCCTTCAAGGTTCTTAAGTATAATATCTTGCCAAAAAACAGTATGATGTAATAAATCCCAACAAGAATGATATTTACTTGAAGGTCTCTTTCGTGCCATAGATGGAGTTAATCCATCAACAGCTTTCTTTGGATGCAGATGAGTTAAAGTACCATAAAGACCACTAGAAAGATCCCTTTTTAATTGTTCTTTCATGAATATCGGTTTATTATTTTATTTTATTGAAATTTAGGAATAGATTCTATGGATAATTTAGTCTATAGGAAAATCTTACTTTTATAGTTAATAATCATCAATATCCTCAAAATCGCCATCATTATCATCCCAGTCTTCTTCATCTTCATCCCAGTCTTCTTCATCTTCATCGTCATAATCTTCATCATCATAATCTTCATCATCATCCCATTCTTCGTCGTCATCCTTCTTTCCATTTATTTCATTTAACATTAAGTTCATCGTTCTTACCTCTTTATTTTGTAATTAAAATTAGTATAAAATAAAGACAATCTATCAATTACGATTAAAAATGTCTTATATATTTAAATCTTTCTGATTTTAATAATAAGATTTTGAATTGAGAAAAACAGTCAAGTGCTAATAAAATTTCAAATTTTATAGACTGCTATATTTATTTCGTATTATCTCCATTTAATAATTATTACAAAAATAGACGTCGTTATTTATATATAATGTGCATAAATCCTTTAATATATATTATGGATCATATTTTTTATAGAACCTTTATTAAAACTGACAAAAAAAGTTATTAAAAAGAATTTTATTGAACTATTCTAACTCTTATATCCTTTATTCTCGCTCTAAGAGTGACTTCTGTGATTTTAGCAGTTTCAGCAATTTCTGTTTGAGTTCTCTTATTTCCTAATGATTTTGCTGCTAAGTAAAGTGCAGAAGCCGCAAATCCTTTAGGATCCTTTCCGGTTGATATAAGCCCTCTTTTTGAAGATATATTGAGCAATTTCAAAGCTTCATTTTGGATTTCCATTGAAAGGTTTAACTCATTCCCAAATTTAATTAGTAACTGATTTGCAGTGATAGGTTTGTAGGTAAGATTTAATTCAGGTAAAACTTCTCTAATAAGTAAACTTAAGGCATGTACTACACCTTTACGATTTATCATTGCTTCTCCGCTTATTTCTTCTAAAATTTTGGGAAATTCATGTATTCTGATGGCCACATAAATTGAAGCTGCGATAAAATTATCAATAGAGCGCCCCATTGTTAACTTTTTTTTAGCTGCCAGAGAATATATCTTCCATGCCATTTCATATATATATTCTGGAATATTTAATTTGGAAACAAGTTGTTTCATTTTCGGTCTTGCTTCCCAAAAATTTCTTTCAATTCCTGAAATCAATGAATTTTGAATTTTTGATAACCTTGAAAAAAGGGTTTTTTTTTCAGCATTTAAATAATTCCCTTTATAATCCATTTTGTTTGTAGAAAGAATGGTTCTTGATCCAAATTCTCTCCATCTTGGCTCTGCTTGTCTTCTTTTTTCTATTTCTTCAGTACTGTATGCCCTTCTTTCATTTTCAACTAAATGAACTTCAAATACTAATCCACAATTTAAACACACATTATGACCTCCTCTAATATCAATACAAGGTTTCTCACAACATGTATCTTCTGTTTGTTGTTTATTATCTAGATGTTCTCGTTGATTGCTTATTTATATTTGCACCTCTATTGGGTTTTTATTTATTATAATAATATCATTCTTCGAGTAGTGTAGATATAAATTCTGCTTAATAAAGTTATCTAGTTAAAAATTTTAGTAGAGATATAATAGTATTGATTTAAAAAACTAAGATTGTTTTAAATTAAGTTAATATAAAAGTTTAGGAATCCTTAGGCTCATTTGGTATTGAAAAAGATGATTTTGTTATAAAAAAGGGTATAATCTTCACGGAAATTTGACATCAATCTTATAAATTTGATATTATCTTTTTTTGATTCAATATTATTACTTTTATAAAATCTTAAATCAGAACTTTTTCAGCCCTTTTTCAAGGATTTTTTTATTTTTTGAAATAATCTAGAATTAAAAATACAAATTCCATTATAAATACAAAACTTAATAAGATTTCTACATAAAGTAAAAACTTTTCATTGATATTTGTCTGAGCGACATTATAAATGTCTCCTAAAGTCTCTATGCGATGACGTATACTATCACTCCAATGTTTCAATTGAAATAAATTCGCTAAACATGTGTATAATTGAGATAAATAATAGTCACCAATTAGCTTAGAAACGTTTTCGATATTTTCTAGTAAGAATGTTAAATCATGACGTAATTTAAGTAAATTTCCAACCCGTTTCTTTAATCTGTTAAATATCCCACGACTTTTAAAGTAGATTTTATTTATATCGTCTTCAGCTATGCGTATTCTTTTATCTAATAAAAAGTCTAATACACGTAATTCAAGTAATTGAAAATTTGCTATTTCAATTATTAGTAATATATCTTCATAATCGCAGTTTGGATCGATAATCAAACATCTATCAAAATCAAAAATTACTAAATCATTTTTTAGAAAAGAAAAGGAATTTTCTAAAGTGTTAATTACTTGATCTTGATGTAGATTTAAAGAAGGATTTTCACCCATTAATAGAGCAGCAAAATAATTTTTATTTCTTTCAAGAAATTCGTTAGGGTCTTTTATTTTATCAGTCAAACAAAATATCGTGTATTTTTCATAATACGTTGCATTAAAACTATGATCTGTTTCATCAATAAATCTCTTTATCTGGTCATAAATTTTACTAGAATGAAATTTTAATAATTTATTAATATTGATTTCTCCGTTTTGTGTATTAAGTTTGAGTTTTTTTACATTATGTAACTCTCCTAAAGGTAAATTCGTAAATTCCAGTCTTCCTATGAGACATATGACGCCATCTTCATAAATTTTAACCTTTATTTTTATATCTCTAATAAAATCTACTTTTAAAGATATTTTTTCTTTAAGTTCCATAACAATTGGCTTCGGGAAATCTACGTAAGAAGGAGTATCTTTTGTTTTAATAATTCTTTTATCTTGGATACTAGGAAAAATTGAGGATAATTCTCTTAAATTAATAGCTCGTCCTACGTCAGTTAATCTAATAAAAATTATCTCTCCATTCAAAACTATATACACTTAATTTTCTATATACACAATGAGAATTATTAGTTTAAGTTATATATAATATTTTACTCATTCAAACCAAAAAGAAAGGTTAAAAACCCAAAAGATAGATACTTAGATAAATAGTAGGTCTTTAATGCTGGTGATCTTTAGAATTTTCTGTAAACTTATATTTGACTCCTTTCTTAAGTGGTGACATTTTTCTCAATCTTTCAATGACAGGTGGTAACTTTTTTAAAAAATAATCAACATCTTCTTCTGTAGTAAATCGACCTAATGAAACTCTCAAAGATCCATGTGCTTCCTCTGGCTTTAAACCAATAGCTAAAAGTACATGAGACGGATCTAACGATTTGGATGAGCAAGCAGATCCAGTAGAGGCAGCAATACCGTCCATATCTAAATCTAAAATTATTGATTCTCCTTCAATATACCTAAAACTTAAATTAACATTATTTGGAAGTCTTTGAGTTGGATGACCATTAAGGTAGGAATCTTCAATATTATCTGTTACAAACTTTATGATTTTATCTCGAAGTTTTATTTGTCTTTCTGCTTCTTGAACCATTTCATTTTTAGCTAATTCTGCAGCTTTTGCGAATCCTGCAATTCCAGGGATATTTACAGTACTTGGCCTCATATCTCTCTCATGTCCTCCACCATATAAAATTGGTTCAATAAACTTCCCCCATCCTTTTTTTACTCCTTTATTTCTTATATATAACATCCCAACTCCTTTAGGACCATAAAGTTTATGAGCAGAAGCAGACAATAAATCAATATTCATTTTATTTACATCGATCGGTACTTTTCCAAAAGCTTGAACTGCATCAGTATGGAAAAATATATCATGTTTTATTGCGATTTTTCCAATCTCTTCTATAGGTTGAATTGTGCCAATTTCATTGTTAGCAAACATGATACTAATGAGGATAGTCTTTTCGGTTATGGAATCTTCCAAATCTGGTAAATTAATTACACCATACTTATCGACAGGTAATAGAGTGACTTTAAAACCTCTCTTTTCTAACTCTTTAAACGGATTGATTACTGCATGATGCTCTATGTTAGAGGTAATAAGATGATTCCCACGGGTTTTACATTTTGTTGCTACACCAAAGATTGCAAGGTTATCTGCTTCTGTTCCTGAAGATGTGAAAAAGATATCATCTCTATTGGCATTGATTACAGAAGCTATAGTCTCGCGACATTTTACTAAAATCTGTGCAGCTTTTTGCCCAACTGAGTGCAAACTCATTGAATTTCCATAAGTTTCTTTGAAATGTTTGTTTACCTCTTCAATTACTCGAGGATCCATTGGAGTTGTCGCAGCATTATCCAGATATACATATTTAGAGCCATTCATTTATCATCACTATTAGAAATTTAGAATTTCTCAATTATTAAATTATATTGATTGAATTAAAAATTCTTTTCTTTAAAATATAGAAAAAATTGAAATCTCAAGATAAATTGAATAGAAAAGAAATTTATTTGATTTTTTATATTCATTTAAATATAGTAAAAAATACGAGATGGATGGTTTAGTTGTTTAAATTAATGTGGGGTATAACGGGAACGGGTTATTTATTAGATGAATGTATTGATTTAATGCAAGGATTGCAGGAAGAATATGAGGTAGATTTAACAGTAATTTTATCCAAAGAGGGGGCTGCTGTTGTAAAGTGGTATAAAAAATGGATATCCTTAACTGAAGCAGTAAAAAGAGTCAAGGTGGAAAAAACGCCTAACATTCCATTTTATGCAGGACCTTTACAGATAGGGAAATATGATTTATTTTTAGTCTGCCCCGTTTCGGCAAACTCTGTAGCTAAGATTGTATATGGCATTGCAGATACTTTAATTACAAACTGCATAGCTCAAGCAATTAAGGGAGGAATGAAGGTACATATATTTCCATCAGATCAAGATTTGGAACCAATAGTTACAACAAGGCCAGATGGATCTCCTCTTGTCCTTAAAATCAGAGATATCGAAATGGAAAATATCGAGAGATTAAAGAAAATGGAAGGAATAATCGTAGTATCAGAATTTTCAGAAATTAAAGATATAATTATTTCTAAGCTTAAAGAAAAGTAAAAGATATCTTTCAATAAATCAGTATTTTCGAGTGTTTTATTAAGGATTCCAAACACATAAGTATATAGAGGTAAATTTTTATGTGCTTCATAAATATTATTGACTGGAGCAGTAAATGTAGAACTGTACTAAGCTAGTAATGAAATGAGTCTCCAAAAAATTAAAAGTAAGATTAGAAAGGATCTTAAAGGTGTTATTCCCGAATTTCGAGATGAGAATTTTAATTTTGAAATTCAAGAGTTACCGAGTAAACAAAATCTTGTTCTCTCCCTTACTTTTGAAAAAGAACCACAAAATTTCCCAAAAGAGTCTATCATTAAGATTTTCAAGACTAAAAATATCGTAAGTGAAAACAATATTCTTACACGATTAAAAAATCAACATTTCAATGTTCCTAAAATTCTAAAATTGAAAAAACCGTACCTAATTCTTGAAAAAATTAACGGAGTAAACTTATGTGATCTTATAAATGACAATTTGAAAGGTAAAGAGGAGTTAGAAGACTTAAATCCAGACTTAAAAAATCAAATTATTTGGAGTATTGAAAAACTTGCTGAATGGCTTGCACAAATGCATGATAAAAATCATGTTAGAAAGAAAAAATCAGATGAACTTTTTGTATTAAATAAAGGAGATTCAAGGTTAAGAGACTTCATTATTAATTTTTCTGAAGGAGCGGTATATGGTCTTGATTTTGAGGATTCATATGAGGGAAATCATATGGATGATTTAGCGTGGGTGTGTTGTTCTCTTTTGGATACGTCTCCTGGTCTATTTGATATGGATGAACCCAAACATAAGATAGAATTGATAAATATATTCTTAAAGAAGTATTATCAAATTAGTTCATCATTCCATTTTGATTTTAATTATCTGGCAGAAAAAATAATTGAACATTTAAATGTTGTAATAATAAGAAGAAACCTCCCTTATGGGCCAATAAATAAGACTACTTTCCTTGAAGATATATCGGAAGAGATTTAATTCTTATAAAACCAGAGTTTACTATTTGATTTTTATTACCGAAACCAGTTCCTCCTGAATAAGACCACTATAATCAGAAGACATTACCTAGCTTCTTTTTTTGAATCTTGGAATCCCATACTTCCAATGTAATTGATTATTTAATTTTTCTAATTGAATATAAATCAATAAAAAAAGTTCGTTATGAACAATGGGTAATAACGCTTAAATGTGAAGAAATATTTGACTCATCATCAAATTTAAAAAAAATAGAGAATGTCAATGAGAAAATCAATTATAAAGTTATCTAGTGAGCATAAAAAAGCTTTGATTATAGCGCTCATTGTTATTGCAGGGGGTTCCATTGGTACATATTTTGTAATAGATTATCTGAATGCCCAAAATCCAAAATTCATTACACTAGCAACAACCACATCGACATATGATTCAGGTTTATTAGACTATTTACTTCCTAAATTTACGGAACAAACAGGAATTCAAGTTAAAGTGTTGTCAGTTGGTACAGGAACCGCAATACAATATGGGAAAGATGGGAATGCTGATGTGATCCTTGTTCATGCAAGATCGAGAGAAGATGATTTTGTTAATGCAAGTCTAGGTGTCAATGGAATTCCCTATGGGATTCATCGTGCTTGTATTATGTACAATGATTTTATAATCGTAGGACATACCTCCAATCCTGCCAATCTTCTTCCTAATGATAACTTATCAACAGTAATGACGAAATTAAGAGATGCAATTGATGCAGGAAACATGACCTTTTATTCTAGAGGTGATGATTCAGGGACTCACTCAAAAGAAAAAGAATTATGGGCAAGGATAGGTGTAATTGCTGAAACAAGATGGAGTGGTCAACCAGATAAGTATACTGAAACAGGACAAGGCATGGCAGCAACTTTATTAATGACATATGAGGATGTTGATCCTGCTAATGAAGGATATACTCTTGTAGATAGGGGTACATGGTTATCATTTAATGATACTTATACTTCCTTAACTATTTTAGCTGAATCCGTTGTAGGGGAGGATTTATTACTAAATCCTTATGGTGCTATTCCAGTGAATCCAATTTTATATTCACATATAAAATATCTTTCTGCTTGTAGATTAGTGGGATTTCTCACATCACCTTACGGTCAAGCATTAATTAATGCATATAAAAAAAATAATGCCGTCTTATTTCACGCTGATTTTGGATCATGTGATAGTACTACTAGTTGCACTACTACTGATGAAGAAGTTGCTATATGGACCCCGTATCAAGCAGAATATGCAGGTTTAACAGTATAAATATTTATACTAATTTTTTTTAAATTTATTTTATATTTTATCGTAGAAAAATTAACTATTAGCTGAAACTATGGCAAATGAAATAATAGAAGGGATATTAGAAGCAATTCGCTTGATATTTACTTTTGATCCGGAAGTTTGGGGAATTATAGAAGTGTCTTTCCGAGTTTCACTTACATCGACATTTTTAGCAGCTCTAGTAGCTCTTCCCATTGGCTCATATATAGGCTTAAGAGAATTTAGAGGAAAAAAAGAATTATCAAATTTGATTAATACTTTTATGGGATTCCCTCCGGTAGTTATGGGGTTAATAGTGTATTTATTACTCTCTCGGAATGGCCCTTTTGGGTCTTTAGGATTACTTTACTCAACAACTGCGATGATAATAGCTCAATTTCTTCTAGCAATTCCAATAATTATGGGTACATCAAAAGCAGCTATTGAAAGTATTGAACCTGCTCTAAAAGAAACAGTCCTCTCGTTAGGAGCAAATGAGCGTCAATTGTGGTGGGAACTAATAAAGCATTCAAAGAAATCAATTATTGCTGGATTCCTTGTCGCTTTTGGCCAAGCTATTTCAGAGGTGGGCGCTGTTATGATTGTTGGAGGGAACATCCGTTGGCAGACAAGGACATTTACTACCGCTATTGTCCTTCAAACGCGCATGGGTGAATTTGGAATGGCAATTGCTTTAGGTGTAATCCTTATTTTAATAGCTTTTATTGTAAATTATGGAATGACTCGTCTACAATCAAAAGGAGATTAATATGACATTAATTGATGTAAAAAACTTGAGTAAAGAATTTCGCAAAGGAGACAAATCAATAATTAACGTCTTATCGAATATAAGCTTTTCAGTAAGAAAAGGTGAATGCTTTGTTATAATTGGCCCGAACGGAAGCGGAAAAACGACATTGTTACGACTAGTGGGTTTACTTGATTCACCAACTAAAGGTAATATATATTATGAAAATCAAGATCTATCAAAAATTAAAGCAAAGAGTAAAGTAGAGTACCGTAGAAAATTATCATTTGTTAGACAAAAGCCTATCGTTCGCAATACTTCTGTATTTAACAATGTTGCTTATGGTTTGAAAGTACGTGGAATGGATTCTGAAGAAATCAAAAAAAGAGTAAATAGAATAATTGAATATGTTGGATTGAAAGGCATGGAAGAAAAAAATGCTAAAAACTTGTCAGGGGGAGAGATGCAACGTGTTGCAATTGCCATGAATTTTATCATAAGTCCAGAAATCTACCTACTAGATGAAGTCTCAGCAAATCTAGATTCCATGAATATTAAATTATTGGAAGATTTCATATCAAGAATTAAACAAGATAAAGAAAAAACCATTATTATGAGTACCCATGATCCAATAGAAGCTATAAAATATGCCGATCGAATAGCAGTTCTAATTAATGGAACAATTACTCAAATAGGACCTCCTAATGAGATATTTACTGCCCCTAAAGACGAATTTACAGCGATTTTTGTAGGTTATGAAAATATTTTACCAGGTTTTGCTGAAATTGATAAAAATACAGGATTAAATCAAATCCATATAAAAGACTTAACTGTTACTGCTTCAAGTCAAGTTGAGGGAGAAGTTAAGGTTTGCATCCGCCCAGAAAGTATTGGAATTGTTAAGGAACCACCAAAAAATACAAGTTATAGGAATACTTTCAAAGGTCAAGTAGAAAATATTCGAGATCTCGGAAATATTTGCCATTTAATAGTTAAATGCGGATCTGAGAAGTTTTTAACAACAATTACAGAACTTTCAAAGCAGAATTTAGGATTACAAATAGGATCTGAAGTTTTTATCAATTTTAAAGCAACAGATGTAAAAATATTATAATAAGTAGATACTTAGCAATGAAAATCGTTGCTTTAGTATTTATAAAAAAAGGACAAATTTATTGAATATAAAATTCAAAAAAGTTGATAGTTTATTTATCTGTTTAATTGGATTTTGTTTAATATTTTAATAAAAAGATAACATTTTAGATGAAAGTAATTAAACTAAGAAGTAGATAACCCAATTTTATGTAAAAATTGAATGTAACACGTTTAAATTTTATTCTATAGCAATCATTACATTTGAAGCTTTAATGACCGCATAAGCTTCCTTTCCTTCCTTTAAACCTAAACGTTCCGCAGAACTTTTTGTGATAATAGAAACTATCTCAACACCCTCAACAAGCTCAATTGTAATTTCCGAATTAACAGCACCATGTGTTACCTTCTTTATTTTACCTTTTAATACATTTCGAGCACTAATATTTTTCATACTTTTTAGAAATTTATTTGAAAATTTAAATTTCTGGTTAATAAACCATTAATCATTCTAATTAAAAAGCTAAATTATGTAATAGAGCGCAAATTTTACCTAATGTGAACAAGTTCTCTCGAAAATGTATATTGAATTTAAAGCTTCAATGGATTTATCTAATGCTTTGTTAAATATTTAGATTTTAGATCCCTAAATAGACTTTTCTTATTCGTGGCTCTTTTTTTAACTGCTCCGGTGTTCCTCGTATTTCAATCTTTCCTTCTTCGAGTACGTTAATTGTATCTGCTACCTCCATAGCTAAAGGTACATCTTGTTCGACTAACAAAGTAGCTGTTCCTTCTTGCTTAATTTTTTTAATTGCTTTAAATATTTTTTTTTTCACACTTGGCGCTAACCCTACTGAAGGTTCATCCAATAATATTAGTTTTGGATTAGACATTAATGCACGAGCTATTGCTAGCATTTGTTGTTCACCGCCACTTAATGTTCCTGCTTGCTGTTTCCGTCTTTCTTTTAATCGAGGAAATATTTCATAAACAAAATCTCTCAATTCCCGATATTTTTGCTTATCTTTTAGTAAATATGCCCCCATTCTTAAGTTGTCTGCCACATTTAAATGATAAAATAACCGACGACGATCAGGGCTTTGAGAGATCCCTTTTTTTGTAATTTTATGAGCTTTTAAGCCATCTATTCTTTCATCTAAGAAAAATATCTTTCCTCGGGAAGGTTTTTCTAATCCAGAGATTAATCTAAGGAGGGTTGATTTCCCTACCCCATTTGGACCAATCACAGCATTGAGAGATTCATCCTCGATTCTTAAATTGAGTTCTTCAAGTATTTTCGCTTTCCCGTAATAGTGATAAATTCTCTTTAATTCGAGTAAAATTCCCATCTAACCATCCCCTAAAAATTTTCGTTTTCCTAATTTTTCTCTATAGAACTAAATAACTTTCTAGTCTGCTAATAGTATTATTTATCAAGAATCTTAAAATTTGGTATTTATAATCTCTAAATAAATTCGAAAAAAAAGAGAAATATAAACGCTCTAATCATTCTTAGTGTGATCTACGAGAGATTCTCAATTTTTGTTATATACTTAGTTTTTTAGAAATGGAAGGATTTCGATTAAATAGTTGGATTGACTCTTTTTGAAGAAATAAATAATAAGGATAAATAAATCAGGTACTTTTGCTTAACAATACAAAGCTTAATAAAGACTAATTCGTTATGTCTAAATGTTCATATCGATTAGGAATACACATAAATAAAACAAGATTAAACCACTAAAGTATTTAATAAGTGAGAATAAGACCACTGTTATTGTGACTCTTGTAATTATAGTTATAGGAACTTTTAATAATGATTGATATTTCGCCCAAAAATAAAATTCTTAGAATGGCAAAAGCTTCTGGAAGAATTAAGCTCAAGAAAGAGACAATCAAAAGAATTAGAGATAAAAATGTTGAAAAAGGAGATGTTTTTACTATAGCTAAAATAGCTTCTATTAATGCTGTTAAAAAAGTACCCGATCTTATCCCTTTATGCCATCAAATACCTATCACCAATGTTCAGATAGAATTTGAAATTGAAAATGAGGTTACAATAAAAGCTCTTTGCACTGTTAAAAGCATTGCTCAAACTGGAGTTGAGATGGAGGCTCTTATGGGTGTAAATATTGCCCTTTTAAATATTTGGGACGTCGTAAAAATGTATGAGAAGGACAATAAAGGGCAGTATCCATCAACATTAATTTATGATATCAAAGTTGAGGAGAAAATTAAAGAGCAGTGATCCTTAAAGATGAAAGATAAATGCAATAGAGAAATTAAACATATCAGATTTTCTATTACTTCCAAATGTAATTATAATTGTATTTATTGTGATCAAGAAGGATTCATACCTAAAACCTCTGAGTTAACTGTAGATGAGATAACCAAATTATGCAAGATATTAGCTGAAATTTTAAACGTAACTAGGATAAAATTCACGGGTGGAGAACCCTTATGTCGAGAGGAGATTGTAGAGATAATTAAAAATATTTCTAGATTAAATCTATATAAAGATATTTCTATGACTACCAATGGTTTTCTCTTGTATGAAAAAGCAGAAGAATTATACAAAGCAGGTTTGAATAGAGTAAATCTTTCACTAGGAACACTCAAACCAGATATATATAAAGAAATTTATGGCTCAAATTCTTTAGAAAGAGTGTTAAAGGGTCTACAAAAAGCTAAAGAAGTTGGATTTAATCCAATAAAATTAAATTTTGTTCTAATGAAAGGGATCAATGATGATGAATTAGATGCTATGATTGAATTTTGTGGTAAAAATGGATTTATTCTACAATTAATTGAACTACATGAAGCTTCAGAAGCAGTAGGAGGGAATGGGGATTTCTATAAAAAATATCATTTAGATTTAAAACCAATTATAAAGGATCTTGAAACTAAAGCAATAAAAAAAATAGTAAGAGGTTCGATGCAAAATCGTAGTGTCTTTGTTTTACCAAATGGAGCGACAATAGAAACCATAACTCCGAGTCATGAGTTTTGTATGGGATGTACTAAACTACGGCTTGGTTGCGATGGAAATTTATTCGGTTGTCTTTATCGTTCTGATTTAGGAAGAAGTCTAAAAGAAGCTCTTCGTGATCATCATTCAATATCTAAATATGAACAGATTGTTAAGCAAGTTGTAGATTCCAGAGAGCCATATTATTGAGTATTAAGATCATCAATTAGAAAAATGATTGTTGAAATTCTTTATTTTGCTGAATTTAAGGATATTACAGGAAAAGAGAAAGAAAAATTCGAATTATCAAAAAATAATTTGAGGGAATTGATAGATATCTTATTAGATAAATATCCCGTTAAAAATCTTCTATGGGATGATAAGACTCAAAAGGTTCATAATTTTATATCTACTATTATAAATAATAAAGCTATTCATGAAAAAAAACCTCAGTTAATAAATTTAAATGATGTAGATAAAATTTATTTTTTAATGCATGTCTCTGGAGGTTAGAATTGGATGGTTATTGAATCTGGCATATATCCTAAAGGAGAAGTTGATCTTGAGAGGATTATCGCTGATATGAAGAAGACCACAAATATTAAAAAAGCAGGTTCAATTCATACTTTTACTGGGATTGTAAGGAGCACGTCTAGTAAAGATAAACCAGTGGTTAGCATGAAAATTGATGCTTACAATGAATTAGCAAATGAAAGTATAAGAAAAATATGTGAAACATTAAAAAGAAGAACAGGAATCATTGATGTTAGAATTGTCCATTTAAAAGGAGATTTCGAGCTTTCTGAAGATTTAGTTTATGTTGTAGTAGCATCAGCTCATAGAAGGGAAGGCTTTGAAGTAATCAGCGATGCTGTCGATTTGTATAAAAAGGAAATTGCTGTTTGGAAGAGAGAAGATTTCAGTGATGGGTCATCAGAATGGATTCATTAATAATATTTTAAATCACACTAAATTGGATGAATAAATGAAGTTTCTAAAAGCTATTAGGGTAGAAGAATTTAGGGAACTCTTAGATTCCTTTCCAAGGATTAAAACCGATGAGGAGTTAATTGATATTGATGAGTGTTTTAATCGAATTATTTCACGAGACATTATAAGCGATTTGGATGTCCCACATTTTCGGAAGTCTCGAATGGATGGCTATGCTGTTATTGCTGAAGATACATTTAGTGCTGAAGAGGATAAATTAATTGAGCTGAAAATTATAGAAAGTATTCAAGCAGGCGATATTCCGCAAAAGAGATTAGAAAAGGGACAGAGCTCCTATGTCGCTACTGGCGCGGCTATACCAGAAAATGCAAATGGTGTAGTAATGGTTGAATATTCAGAAAATAAATCAGGAACTGTCTCAATCTCGCATGCAATAACTCCTGGGACTCATATTATTGAAATTGGTCATGATATTAAAAAGGGAGAAACAATAGTTAAAAAGGGATCTCTTGTTGATCTTGCAACAATGGGGATCCTTGCTTCTTGCGGGATAAAGAAAGTATGGACTTTAACACGACCAAAAGTCTCTCTTATTAGCACTGGAAATGAACTTGTGAGTCAAGATGTTGAAAAATTAGAAATAGGAAAAATTTATGACGTAAACTCAATTGTTTTAAAAAAGGCAATTGAAAATACTGGAGCAAAAGTAGATTTTTTAGGTATAATAGCAGATGATTTTAATGAGTTGAAAAGAGCAATAGATATTTCACTTGAAAACAGTGATATAGTAATATTATCAGGGGGCACTTCAAAAGGTGAAGGAGATTTAGCTCCAAGAATTTTAGAAAAGTATGCTGATATAGAAATTTTGATTCACGGTGTAAATATTAAACCAGGGAAACCGATAATCTTCGCAAAATTGAAAAATAAAATTATCTTTGTTTTACCAGGTTATCCAACATCTGCGTTAAGTTGTTTTTATGTATTTATCGACAACTTTCTAAGAAAAATGTCTGGATATCCATTAAGAGAAAGGTTCTCTAAAGAAATAGAAGTTGGTGAAAGAATATATAGCACTGTTGGCAGACATGAATTTAAAACAGTGCAAATCCGAGAAGATGGTGGCGTTAAAAAAATTTTCTCCATCAAAACAGGTTCAGAAGCAATAAGTACTATGTTTTATGCGGATGGGTATATAGAAATTGACGAGTTAGAATCCATAATTGAGAAAGGAGAAATAAAAAAGGTGTATTTTTTTCATTGAAAGTACATGAAGAACATAAGAAAAAAGGTCCAGAAATAATCAATATTGTTTTAGTTATTGTAAGTTCTACTCGAAAAGCTACAACAGATAAAACAATCCCTTTGATAAAAAATCTTCTTGAAGAGCATGAATCAGTTTTATTAAACGCTACTGAAATTGTCCCAGATAATAAATGGGAAATCAAAGATGTTTTAGACAAATTTTTAACTGACAAGTCAATTCATGCGATAATATTTAGTGGGGGAACTGGATTAACGCCAAAAGATATTACATATGAAACCATTAAACCCTTATTACAAAAAGAAATTACAGGTTTTGGAGAACTATTTAGATATCTATCTTATAGAGAGATTGGTTCTGCTGCCATGTTATCTAGAGCAACTGGAGGTAAAATACAAGATAAAGCAGTCTTTTTACTTCCAGGTTCCCCCAAAGCAGTAGAGCTCGCTTTTAAAGAATTGATCATTCCTGAAATACGACACATAGTTTATATGATAAATAAGGAGGAATAAGATTGGTTGAGAAACTAAGAAAGATTGGATTTGCAAAATTAACATCATTAACTGAAGCTTTAAAATCACTTCTATCAAGGATCAAGCTAAATCCAATTGAAGAAATTAATGTTAATAAATCCTTAAATCGTATTTTAGCTAATGATATTATCAGTGAAATTGATATTCCTCCTTTTGATCGATCAGCTATGGATGGATATGCGATTATTGCAGAAGATTCATTTCAAGCTTCTCCGAAAAATCCAAAAATAATTAAACTCATCGGAACAATTGAAATAGGAGAAAGTTCGATCCTTAAACTTAATAAAGGTGAAGGAATTAGAATTTCTACTGGAGCACCCACCCCTGAAGATGCAGATGCAGTTATTAAAATAGAGGATACTGAAATTAAAGAAGATATAATAAGTCTTTATCAATCACTCCCCCCAGGCAAAAATATTTCAAAACAGGGAGAAGACATTAAGAAGGGAACCTGCGTATTAAGAAAGGGAACTGATATAAAAGCCGAACATATTGCATTATTAACATCTTTAGGATTTAGTCATGTGAAAGTTAGAAAAAAGCCAGAAGTAAGCATCTTTTCGTCCGGGGATGAGTTGCTTGAGCCCGGTGATGCATTACAACCAGGAAAGATTTACAATTCAAACACTCCAATGATATCAGCTCTAGTAAATCTATATGGTGGAACTGTTTTGAGAGGAGAGACTGTAAAAGATGATAAAGTTGCCATCAAAAATAGATTAATAGAAGCGGCAAAAGATTCCCAAATTATAATCTTTACAGGGGGCACTTCGGTTGGTACAAAAGATTATCTACCAGAAATTGTCAGTGAATTTGGTGTGATATTAACACATGGAATAGCTCAAAGACCTGGCACTCCGGTTTTAATTGGTTACATGAATGAAGCATTAATTTTCTGTTTACCAGGTACTCCAGTTGCTGCCTATGTCTCCTTTCTTGAGATAGTGGGGCGGACAATTAGGAAGATATTAGGATGTAGTATACTTGATCCAAGAATTAAAGTTATGGCCAAACTTAATAAAGATGTACCTGTTTCAGGTCTTGGATATCTTCACTATTTGAGAGTTAATCTTGAAATAATTGA
>JBHLRJ010000079.1:0-18873 GCA_048882645.1 Candidatus Thorarchaeota archaeon | reverse complement strand
CTCTGGCCGCGTGTTCTTCAACCGCTGCGATGGCTGCAGGGTCTGTAAGAAGATCGTGCCCCTTCTCGTCCCCGTACTCTTCGGCCGCTTCACGAAAAGACTCGTAAGAAGTCTCTCTCTTTTCTTCGTCCATATTCGATCCTTTCAATCTTTCTTGCTGTAATTTTGATTAATACCAAAAAAAAATTTGAAACTTAAATATACTTCCAGAGATGGTGTCGGACTAGGGAAAGTAGTAGACTTCAATTCTGATAATAATAAATGGCGTGGAATTACTTTAGTTCACGATGGAAACATCGTTCAGTTCTATTTGGTATCAAAAAGAGGAGGTTCACGATACCAAGCACATCGAAGAGATATTCAGTTCCAAACCGAGATTAATCAAAGATATTATACCTAAACAGGCATATTTGGAATATTGATCAAATTAAACTTTTTTTTATATCTTAAAATTTCGTACTACATTCATACAATTTTGAATATAATTATTTCTGTGATTACACACGTATAAGTTAGCTTTCTCACAAAAAGGTAAAGAATTTACTATTTTTGGTAAAATTAAAAAACTAAATTAACAAAAAAAAAAGAGATCTTATTTAGCAGTAGGATCACTTTGCATAATTCCAGTTACAATACCTTCAGCATCTTTAAAATACGCCAACCAACCGACACCTGGTACTGCATGTTTAGGACGTATGATCTCGCCCCTATTATCCCTAATCTTTTTAATAATATCATCAATATTTTCAACATCAATAGTATTTGTAACCTTAGGAAAATCTTCTTCTGCATTCCCAAGTCCACCATCTATTCCTGGTTCACTTTCATTACCCGTCATAATGAGCCAATAATCCATTGGTCCACTCCACTTTTCAAATTTCCACCCAAATACTTCTTCATAAAACTTAATGGTTTTTTTCACATCTTTCACATTCAATTCAAAATGAACTATTCTTGCTATGAGAATCACCTAATATTATAATGTTATTATGCTATATGCTATAACACTCAAATGATATTAAAAAGTTGAGATTATAAATTAAAAATCTAAGGAATGTAATATTTACCACCTTAACCTAAATGGTTAATTAATAAACAAAAAAAGAAAATAAGTTATTTATTATTAGTTTTAAAAATTCGATCTCTCTTAATCTAAGCCATAGAATAATTGTTATCAAGCCTAAAAGCTAAATCAGATTCTATTACTAGTAGGATTTCATATTAATGTTTAAATCGAATGGTAATGAATCGGATGGAAGCAATTATCCAAGATTTCCAAAAGCATTTAGAGTAAATATCTATATTATAGATTGTATCCTCAACTCTAGAATGTAAAAATTCATCGTAAGAACCAGTATAGTTCTTATTACTTCAATTATTTAAAATATTAAATAATAAAACATAATTTAGTGAAAAGATATGGCTAGACCTAAAGTTATTCTGCCAGAAAAGGGATTGAATGAAGAGGCACTCTTTAAAGAAATGGAAGAAGTACGCGAGGATGATATTAACTGGAGAAATGGAAAAGTATGGAGTTTAGTTTATCATGCAACAGATAAACATACTGAAATGCTTAAAAAAGCCTACATGATGTTTTTCTCTAAGAATGCATTGAGTCCAATTGCTTTCCCGAGTTTGAAAAAATTTGAAACCGAAGTGATTTCAATGGTGGTTGATTTATTTAACGGTGATAAGAGATGTTGCGGGAGTATGACATCGGGAGGAACAGAAAGCATCTTAATGGCTATAAAAACTTATAGAGATTGGGCAAGAGACAAGTTTCCTTATATTAAAAATCCCGAAGTTGTTCTTCCTAGTTCTGCACATCCTGCTTTTGATAAAGGAGCGGATTATTTCGGTGTAAAATCAGTACGAGTTCCTGTAGATAAAGAAACTCATTGCGCAAATGTAAAAGAAATGGAACGAGCTATAACAGATAATACTATATTAATAGTTGGTTCAGCATGTGATTTCCCGAGGGGTGTGGTAGATCCTATTTCTGAACTAAGTATTTTCGCTCAAGAACGTGGTATTGGAATGCACGTTGACGCGTGCTTAGGTGGATTTATGCTACCGTTTGTTAAGAAATTAGGATATAACGTTCCTCCATTTGATTTCTCTGTACCTGGAGTTACTTCAATTTCCGCTGATGTGCATAAATATGGATATGGTGCAAAAGGAGCATCTACAATATTGTATCGCAAAGAAAGAGTGTGGAAGTATCAATTTTCAGTATATACCGATTGGTCAGGGGGTATTTATATTTCACCAAGTATGAGAGGAACTCGCCCAGGAGGAGCAATTGCGGCATCTTGGGCTGCATTGAAATCTTTGGGAATGGATGGATATTTAAATTTAGCAAAAATTGTCATGGATGCTTCAAAAAAATTAATCGATGGGATTAATCAAATACCTGAACTTTATATTATAGCTGAACCCGTGATGAGTGTCTTTTCTTTTACCTCTGATACGATTGATGTTTATAATTTAGGAGATGTTATGGATAAAAAGGGATGGCATTTAGATAGAATTCAGTTCCCAAACGCCTTACATATGATGGTTAATCCTCACCATGCAGAAATTGTTGATGTTTTCCTAAAAGATCTCAGAGATTCTGTAAAAGAAGTCCTAAGCAATCCCGAAGCTGATTCTAGTGGAGATGCTGCTATATACGGTATGGTTGCAAGTTTACCTGATCGCAAAAAAGTTAAGGAATATATTATAAATTTCTTAAAAAGTCAATATAAAATTAATTAAATAAACATTCTATAAAATTTAATCTATTTTTCTTTTTTCATTAAGTTTTTGACTGAGCTATTATGGAAGGAATGAATAATCAAGTATTACATCTTAATTTAACCACCCAAACGATCTCTGTTAATGATATTGATAATTTAATTCTTCCCAATTATCTTGGCGGTAGAGGATTAGGGGTAAAATTGTTTTCAGATATCGTTCCTAAAGGAATTGATCCTTTATCTGAAAAAAATCCTTTAATTTTTTCAATTGGTCCTGTTACTGCAAGTATCGTCCCAACAAGTGGGAGATTCTCATTAGTAACTAAATCACCCTTAACAAACACGATTTTCCATTCGAATTCTGGGGGTTATTGGGGACCAATTTTTAAGAAATGCGGATATGATTGCCTTGCAATAACGGGTAAATTAAAGGATAATGATAAAGGGTATTTTGTAATTGATGGCACTAGTAGTTTCGAAATAAAGGAAGCCCAACACCTATGGGGATTAAAAACTTCAGATACAATAAAAAAAATTAAGCATTTAGAAGGCAATAATTGCCAAATTCTATGTATCGGTCCAGCTGGAGAAAATCTAGTTCTTATCTCTTCCATAATGAATCAAGGACATAGAGCTTTTGGTCGGGGGGGCGTGGGTGCAGTTATGGGCTCAAAAAACCTAAAAGCTATAGTTGTTAAAAATGGAAATAAAAAATTTCCTATAAAAAATAAAGAACATATGAAAAAACTCAATGTTGTAGCAATAGATAAAATTAGAGTAGTTCCTACAACTTCTCAGGGTTTGGCTTTATTAGGTACTACAGCATTAGTTAAGATTATAAATCTTTTCGGTATGTTTCCAGTTAATAATTTCCAAGCTGCTTTTAGCGCTACTAAAAAAATAGATTTGGTTAGCGGAGAACGGTTAAGAGAAAATTTTTTAGTGAAGAATGAAGGATGTTATAATTGTATAATCAAATGTGGAAGGATGACAAACACTGGAGAAATGAGTGGAAAGGGTCCTGAATATGAGTCGCTTTGGGCACTTGGACCTTTAACTGGAAATTTTGATCTTAAGGAGATTACTCATGCAAATTATTTATGTAATGATTATGGGTTAGATACAATATCGACTGGCGGAACTCTCGCTTGTGTAATGGAATTGCAACAAAAAGGTATTATTAATGATTCGAATTTAAAATTTGGAAATGAAAATTCATTATGCAAGCTTATTGAAAACATAGCTTTCAGAAATGGTATCGGTAATGAATTAGCAGAAGGTTCTTATCGATTTTCAAAGAAATATAAAGCTCTTAACTATGCAATGCAAGTAAAAGGAATGGAGATTCCAGCTTATGACCCTCGTGGGTCATTTGGGCATGCCTTAAATTATGCAGTTAGTTCCAGAGGAGCATGCCATTTAACAGGTTTTTTGGTTGCTTTAGAAATACTCGGTGTGCCCAAATTAATTGATAGGTTTTCAATTAATGGAAAATCAGATCTCCTATTTTTGAAGCAAAATCAAAGTGCAGTTGAGGATTCTCTCGTAGTATGTAAATTTGTAGGATATGCTTTAGGTTTTGAATTTCAAGCAAGATTTTTAAGTTCATTATTGGATCGTGAAGTTTCTATAACAGAATTAATTACTATTGGCGAAAGAATATACACTTTAGAAAGGTTATTTAATATTAGAGAAGGGTTCACAAAAGTGGATGATACCCTACCATCTCGATTTTTAGAAACACCTCTAAAAGAGGGTCCTTCTGAAGGTAAAATCGTGCCACTTAACCAATTATTAAGAGATTTCTATACGGTGAGGCAATGGGATGAGAACGGTATTCCCACTGATGAATTACTTGAAAGGTTATCAATTAAAAGATTAGTTTAATAACGATATTAAATAGTCTAATATATTCTTAGGTGAGATAAATTATGATTGATTCTGAAACATTTAATCAATTTAGAATAACTGGTAAGATATTAACTGAGCATAGATATAACACCTCTCATTCTGGAAATATTAGTATGAGGTCAGGTGGTAAAATTTTGATAAAAAGGAGAGGTGCAATGCTAGGGTATTTAGAGCCTGGTGATATAATTGAAACATCTCTTCATGAAACAGATTCAGGAATAATGCTTTCAAGTACAGAAACTGACGTTCACCGCCAGATCTATTTAAATACAGATGCTATGGCAGTAATTCATGCCCACAATCCTTTTTGTGTGATTTTATCTCTAATTGAAGATGAAATTACCTGTCTCGATGCCGAAGGAATATATATGTATAGGAAAATTCCAGTGATTGAAGTAGAAAATCCTGCAGGCCCAACCGATGCCGCAAGAGAAGTACCGAAAATCCTGAAAAATTATCCCATTGTCATCGTAAGAGCTCATGGTGTTTTTGCAAAAGGAAACACTTTATATGATGCCCTCCAGAATGTTACTGGCGCAGAACAATCAGCAATGATAAGATACTATACAATGATGTCAGATAAACCACTGAGGAGAGATTATTCTAAGGAAAAATATTTCTCAGAGTGGTAAAAAGGCTTATTTCTATTATTATATTTATTTGGAATAGTGTAAATAATGGAAAAGCACATAAGTATAAAAAGATTAAGGGGTTCTAATCCTGCGGTCGGTATTCGTCTAAGTATTGATGGAATAGAAAAATATAATATAAAGAGATAAAAAAATATGAAATTTACTCCTGATAAAGCTTCAATCAAAGCTCATCAAGTCCCTGATTGGTTTCATGATGCAAAGCTTGGTATTTTCATACATTGGGGACTTTTTTCTGTTCCTGCTTATGCCGCGGGAAAACTAACTTTAGGTGAATCAGAGAAAAGAGGAATTGAAGAACATTTCAAAAATAATCCTTATGCTGAATGGTATTTAAATTCCCTAAGAATCGAGGGGAGTCCTACACAAAAATATCATGCAGAAAATTATGGAGAGAATTTTTCTTATGATGATTTTATCCCTATATTTAACGAAGAGATTAAGAAATGGAATCCAAAGAAAATGGTTGACTTATTTAAAAAGGCGGGTGCAAAGTATGTTGTTCTTGTCACTAAACACCATGATGGATTTTTATTATGGCCTAGCAAATACCCAAATCCCAAAAAGAAAAATTACAATGCTAGTCGAGATCTTGTAGGAGAACTTACTAAAAACGTTAAATTACAGGGTTTAAAGATGGGATTCTATTACTCTGGAGCATTAGATTGGTCATGGAACCCAATTCCAATCAAAGATGGTAAAAATTTTGTTTCAAATGGGCCTAGTGAAATCGAATACACCCGCTATACCAATAACCATTGGTATGAATTAATTGATAGGTATGACCCTATTATCCTATGGAATGATATCGGATATCCCCCTAGTACAAATGTATATGAAATATTTGCATATTTTTATAACAAGCATCCAGATGGCATAATTAATGATCGCTGGAGACAATACCACAAATCTGAAATTGACCATCCAAAAGTAAGGCATTGGGATTTTACTACTCCTGAATATGAAACGATGCCCAAAATAACAAAAAAGAAATGGGAAAGTACTCGTGGTATTGGTTATTCATTTGGTTATAATAAATTAGAGACGGAGGAAGATTATCTTAAACCGGATGAATTAATACACATGTTTATAGATATCGTAAGTAAAAATGGAAACCTCTTACTTAATGTAGGTCCAATGGCGGATGGAACAATTCCAGAACCTCAAGAAAGGGTAATATTAGGACTCGGGAAATGGCTTGAAATAAATGGTGAAAGTATATATGGAACTCGACCTTGGATACATGCAGAAGGAAAAACTATAGATAATATTGATCTAAGATTTACCCAAAAAGATAATATACTATATATTCATTTATTAGAGAAACCAAAGGGAAATTCTTTAACCATCTTATCTCTAACTTTAGATAAGAATAAAAAATTACAATTATTTGGTACCAATGGGAATCTTTATTGGAAACAAGATGGTGAAAACATAATAGTTTCCTTACCCGAAGAAATACCAGATTCTCTTGCCTATGTTTTAAAGTTTTTTTAACTTCCTTTACTCTTCGTTAACTATAAAACTCGTAGTACCCCGAACCAATATTAAAAACTATATAGTTTTCTTCTATTGATTTTAAATTAAATCCTAAATTACTTGTATTTTTTTCACCCTTATCCCATATAATCCTATCGCCCTCTTTTATAATGCGGTTATCATCATGAATTGGGATCCACACTTCCGCCTCACATCCAATAGGAACATTAGCAATAAGTTTTACCCTTCCATCCTTTTTCTCCCATGCACTATAAATTAATCCTCTAATCGTGTTTAACTTAGCCTGAACATAATTCATGTCTTCTGCTAAAAATGGTTTTATCCTAATTATTTTCCATCCAGGTGCTAAAGATTTGATTCCAGCTAAGGTATTAAAAAACCAAGTATCCACAGATCCAAGCATTATGTGATTATGAGAATTCATACCTGAACTTTCGAGCTTTTCCCACCTTTCCCATAACGTAGTTGCACCTTCTTTTATCATATAGCCAAAACCAGGAAAACTTTTTTGATTTATCATTTTATATGCGATTTCTGGATATCCATTATCAGTTAAAACTTCAAAAATATACCTTGTTCCTACAATCCCGGTGTCTACATGATTATCGTAATGTCCTTGTATTGCTTCAATAAGTTGAGAAAGGATTGACTTCTTTTTATCTTCGGGAACCATACCAAGATAAAGTGGAAGAACATTTGACGTCTGACTTATAGCTCTATCCATAGAAGAAACTTTGATATATTTATAAGTCCCGAGCAAGAAATTCTTGTTAAAATCATTCTTTATCTCATCTGCTTTTGCAGAGTATTCCTTATAATCAGCCTCATTTCCTACAATTTTCGCGATTTTTGAAAAGAGTAATGTATCATAATAAAAATACCATGTTGAAACTAATTCTAAAGGTGTTCTCTTTGAAACGATACACATTGGAGGACACCAATCTCCATATTTCCCTAAAGGTGAAATATTTTCCTTTGCAGTATTAGATAGAAAATCTATATAGCGTTTTAATGGTTCATAGTGGTCTTCAAAGACTCTGATATCATTATAATACCAATACATATACCACGTAATAGTTATATATGCAGATCCCCATGCAGGATCAGCGGGATATATATTCCAGTATGGAGGAACAACATCAGAAATACTGCCATCGTTTCTTTGACACAATTTTATATCTCTTAAATACTTGGTGTAGAATCGTGCCATATCAAAATTTAACATTGCTTCCTCTGTTACTAATTGTGCGTCACCCATCCACCCTTGCCTCTCATCTCTCTGAGGACAATCAGTTGGAATGCTCATTAAATTGCTTAATTGCCCCCAGATTATATTAGTATGAAGATGATTTATTAGATCATTAGAACAAAAGAAATCACTCACTTTAGGTACATTACTATGAAAAAAGAGTCCTACTACACTCTCTAATGAGGGGACACCAGGAAAACCTATTATTTCAACATATCTAAAACCATGATATGTAAAATGTGGCTGATATGACTCTTCTCCTTCTCCTTTCAATATATATATATCTGTGGCAGGAGCGTTCCCGTTTGTCGCAGTATTTAATGTTCCATCTTCATTTAAGATTTCAGCAAATCTTAACTTTACTTGGCATCCCTTAGGACCTCGAAGTTTTAAACGCACGAATCCGGTATAATTTTGACCAAAATCATAAATATACATACCTGCTTGAGGATTTTGTATTGTTTGAGGTTTCATTACTTTTGAAATCTGGATTGGTTGCATTAACTGTGAAGCTAAATTAAAACCATCAACCACAACTACGTAATCCCAAGTATAATCCTCAAAATTTGGATTATCCCAACCTGGCATTTCTAATCGAGCATCATAAATCTCACCGAAATAGATCCCGTTCTGTAGAATTGGACCATTGGATACTTTCCAACTCTCATCAGTAATAATTATATCATTGGTTCCATCTTTATATTCAATATAAATCTGAGCAATAAGTTTTGGAAAATCATACCTAAAAAGCTCAACAGATCGTCCATTTCCTAATATAACTCCAATTGCGTTGTATGTCTGCAAATCTTTAGTTATATCGTAGGTGGAATAAAGAGCAAGTTTCTTATAATCCGTTTGTGCTGGATCAAGTATCCGATCTCCAATTCTGTTTCCATTTATTCTCAATTCATAATATCCTAACCCACTTATATAGAGTTTCGCTGTTTTAATTTGTTTCTCAATATTAAACTCTTTTCTTAAATAAATTGCATTAACTTCTTTTAATCTGCCAAAGAGACCTCTTTCTCCAGATTTATACTGTAAGGCTCTCCTTGTCTTCTTATCTACAAATTCTTTTTTACTAATCCATTTTGCTTTCCATTCAGATTCTTCTAGAAGTGCAGTTCCAAAGACTGCTGGCTTGCTAAAACTACTCTCTAAATCGTCTTTATCCCACCATTTTACACGCCAATAATACATACTATTACTTCTTAAAGGTTTCCCACCATATTCTATATTTACGAAATTTTGAGAAATAATCTTTCCAGTATCCCAAATATCACCTTTTTCGGCATTTGATAATGCTTTTTTTGAAGAAACTATAATTTGGTAGGCTGATTGAGATTGATTTCTCACTTTATGGGTCAACAACCATGAAAACCGGGGATTATGTATATCTATTTCTATAGGATTTTCAAGATATTCACATCTCAAACTATACGGGGGTTCTAACATTGATTTTTATCAAACTCTTTAATTATTTTTTATATTACTTCAGATAAGTTAAATATGTTTTATAAGCCTCACTCCATTCTTTGCAATCAACGGGGGTATATTCCTTGATTTCAAAGGAATTTCTAACGATTTGTCTTAAATCATGTATGCTGTTTATTTCTCCTAAGGTCATACATTGCACCAGAATGTTTCCAATTGCTGTAGCTTCAGAAGGTCCTGCTTTAACAGGAATCTTCAAGAGATTTGCACTAAATTGATTTAATAGTTCGTTTCTACTTCCTCCTCCAATGATATGAAGGATACTTAACTTGTATCCAATTAATTCCTCTAATTGATCCACAATTTGTTTATACCTAAAAACCAAATTTTCAAAAATTGCTCTCGATATTTGTCCAATAGTTCTAGGTGGAGTTTGATTTTGGAGTTCGCAAGATTTTTTAATTGCATCAATCATATTTGGAGGATTCAAGAATAATGGCTTATCAGGTTGGAAAAAATGTTGAAATGGTTGAGACACTTTAGCTTCTTGTTCAATTCTTTCCCAACTTAATTCATAGCCATTTTTATCCCACTCTTTTTTACATTCTTGAATTAACCATAAGCCAGATATGTTTTTTAGGAATCTAATTGTATTATTAATTCCTCCTTCATTCGTGAAATTATATTCTAATACTTTTTCATTTATTAAAGGCTCATCTATTTCAACTCCTAAAAGACTCCATGTACCGGAGCTAAGATATGCCCATTCTCCTGGTTTATATTCACCCATATCAACAGGGACAGCCGCCACTGCTGAACCAGTGTCATGTGTTGGAGGGGCAATTACTTTCGTATTTTTATCTAGTCCTATCTCTTTTACAATATAATCTTGGACATTCCCTAAAATAGTTCCTGGTTGAATTATTTTGGGAAACAACTCGGCATTTAAATCCAATTTCTTAATTAAATTGTATGCCCAATTTCTCTTAACAGGATTATATAATTGGGAGGTAGTAATATCTGAATATTCACAAAATTTCACTCCTGATAGTAAAAAGTTGAAATAATCTGGAAGCATTAAAAATGTTTTTGCAATTGAAAGTCGGGGAGACCTATGATAGATCATTGAATATAACTGCACAATGGAGTTAAGAGACATAAATTGGATACCTGTTTCATTGAAAATTTCTTCTTTGGGGATAATATGAAATAGTTCCTCAAGCATTCCCTCTGTTCGACCGTCCCTATAATGATGAATTGGACCCAGTAATTCATCATTACTATCTAGTAGTACAAAATCCACTCCCCAAGTATCGATTCCAAGAGAATCCAAGATCATACCATATTTATTAGTATAATTAGAAATACTTTTCTTTATCTCTTTAAATAATTTTAAAACATCCCAATATAAGGACTCCTTAATTTTAATCCCTTCATTAGAAAATCTATATATTTCATCAATGCTTAATTTCTCATTTTCTAATATTCCAACAACCGCCCTTCCAGTGCTAGCGCCTAAATCTAAAGCTAAAACTTTTGTCATGAATTTTCAATTCAATAAAATTACTTGTATGAGTATATAAGTATTACCCTACACCCTTTTTACCCGCATATATCGAACACCCTAACTGTAAAAAATAAGTAATGCCCGTAATTGCTCCAAATAAGATTCCTAATGTCCATGTCAAACCCCACATTAAAATTATACTAATATAATATAATAAGAGGTAGGGGACCAAAATCTTTTTTTTACGAGGATTCCGAAATTCAATTTTTTTCACATAATCTACAATAATTTCAAATATAACAAAAATAAAGAAGATAGACGGAAAAACCCAAAACCACCATTCTCGCAAAAAAACTATATTTAGTATTATTAATATTAACGTAGGAATGCTAAGTGCTATATATATGATACCTAATCCACGTTCTAATCCTGGTTTTTTCACTCGTGCTAAAAAGATAATAGTAATATCAATATTAGCAATGTTTATAATAAAAAACAATAACAAATCCAAGCAATAGAAACTTATTTGAATCACGCATTTCTTATATAATTAAATCTATGTATTTAATTAATTTTATGTAGTATATATAACTAAATCATTTACCTTTGATAATTAAATTAATTTTTTAAGATAATTAAATAGTGAAGTGATTGCTTTTGAGAATGAAAAATGAGACAGCGATAATAACAGGTTCAAGAAGCGGGATAGGTAAGAAAATTGCTGAATTATTTCTTAGAGAGGGGTGTAAAGTCGCAATCTGCTCTCGTAAAGAGGATCACGTTCAACAAACGCTTGATGAATTTAAAGGAACATTTGGGGATCTAGTTATCGGGATGACTTGCGATGTATCAGATCCCAATGCAGTGAAATCTCTTGTAGATAAAACTGTTGAATTATTCGGTTCAATTCGAATTTTAGTTGCTAACGCAGGCATCAATATCACTTACGGTCCATTCGAATATCTTTCATTGGAAAAAGCGAATTCTGATGCTAATACGGTTATAAGTACTAACCTTATCGGTGTTATCAATTCTATCTCTGCTGTTCTACCCTATATGATCAAACAAGGATATGGGAGGATTATAACCCTCGGAGGAGGTGGCGCAAATAGACCCATAGAACATATGACTCTTTATTCTGCTTCAAAGGGAGGAGTTTTAGCCTTTTCTAAATGCTTGGCTAAAGAATTTGAAAATAATGATTCTGATTTAAAAATTAACATCTTTTTCCCTGGAATGATTGATACAAACTTAGTTAAAACAGCTCAAGTGATTGAAGCTTGGAAAGATTTGGAGACTTACGAGCGGGAATTTGCCCTCATCAGAAAATTTGTAATGACAGATATCGAAGAGAGTTGTAGCAATGTGATTTCTTATGCTTTACCTAGGTGTCAGGATAATGGGAAGGTTTTCAGAGGATTTTCAGGTATGAAACTCGGAATGGGATTTATGAAAGTACGAAAAGAAATGAAGAAATTAGGATAAAGATGATAAATTATAATTCTTAGTTATAATTTTAAATCTTCTTTTTTATTTTAATTAATTTAAATTAAAATTTTCTATTTTAAAAAGAGAACCTATTTTTACTTATCTCATTGATTCATACATACTAATAGAAGTTAGTAGGTGAAATGTATAAAGAAGAAAATTCTTTTAATATTTTTTGTAATTATTATAATAATAATTGGTGTGGGCATTGGTCTTATTTTTTTAATAAACTTTGAAGGAGTAAACGTACCAAGCATATCTTACAATATTCAAAACGCATTTCCTAATTTGAGTTTTAACAAACCCGTTGGAATATATGATTCAGGAGATGGATCCAACCGTTTATTTGTAGTAGAACAAGATGGACTAATTAAACTATTTGAAAATGATGAAAATTCAACTGATTATGACATTTTCCTTGATTTAAGTACTGATGTTATTTCAGGTGGAGAACGAGGCTTATTAGGTCTAGCATTTGACCCAAATTACGCAATAAATGGGTATTTTTACGTTTATTATACAGAAAGTGGTACAGGGAATTCAATTGTTTCACGATTTAAAATTAGTTCTGTGAATGATAATCTGGCAAACAAATCCAGTGAAACACTAATATTAAATATTCCTCAGCCCTATATAAACCATAACGGAGGTCAAATACAATTTGGACCTGATGGGTATCTATATATCGCCTTAGGAGATGGTGGTGGTAGTGGGGATCCTTTAAGTCATGGACAAAATCGTCAAACCTTATATGGGACAATCCTCAGAATAGATGTGAAATCAGGACTTCCTTATACAATTCCAAATGATAATCCTTTTTTTGGGAATGTAAATGGATGGGCGGAGGAAATTTATGCATTTGGATTCCGAAATCCATGGCGTTTTAGTTTTGATCCTATTACGGGTTTTCTTTGGGCTGGTGATGTAGGTCAATCATCTAGGGAAGAAATTGACATTGTTACTAATGGAAGCAATTATGGGTGGAATACAAAAGAAGGAACACTTGATTTTAATCCAAGTACAAATGTAACTATTCTTGAAGAACCGATCTTCGAATACAATCATACTTTTGGTGATGCCATTACCGGGGGATACGTTTATAGGGGTAATATTTTATCTGGATTAATTGGAAAATATGTATACGCAGATTATGGCTCCGGAAGAATATGGGCTTTAGAATACTCAGGAGGAGTTGTTATTAACAATACTTTACTAATTGATACGAATTTACTAATCCCCTCTTTCGGTGTCGATTCTAGTAATGAACTTCTCATTTGTTCTTTTGATGGAAATATATACAAATTAATAAAGATTTAATTTTTTGTTTTCTTCTTTTCTAATTTATCAGCGAACACTACTATTAAAAAACCTATTAAACCCCCGAATATAAATGGGATAAGTAACTGAATCCATAGTAATTCAAGTGCTAATAGATAAGTAGGGAGGGGATGAATACCTGGGGGAAGAGCTGAGAGAGGGGATAACCTTAGATAATAAGAAAATGCAGAAGTAATCCAAGTATAACTCCAAGCAATAAAAGTAGCTGCTCCAAGCCATTTACAATTTTTATATATAAAAGGTTTTTTAAAATATGAACTAACGGTTTTGGTTAAAATGATTAAAAAGACTCCAAAACTAGGCCATACATGAAAATTATAGCTTAAATCATTTATTTCGAATGGAGGGTCATTAAAGAACACTCCTCCCAAAAATCCAATAGTTCCTGCAAATAATCCTAGAAAATATAGTGTAGTTGCAAATCCACCAAAAGCACGATGAGCTCTAAATAATCTATCATTTGTTTTTAACAATGATGGCTTTTTCTTATAATAAGCGGAATAAGTCCCCGTTGCAGCTTGAACAGTTGCACACATACAACCTAACATTGTTATTATTGTATTGAATTCTGCTACTGAACTTATTGTTAGACCAGCCATAATAAAATGAAAAACGAGATTCTATTTGAAATTTTTTAATATTTTATAATGAATAACATTTTTAATTGAATGTTATTATTTTTTCATGCTAAAATTAATGAATAGAGATGACATAAGATGTTAAAAGTAGACGATGAATATATCGAACTCCTTAACAAAGCAGTTGCTAGAGAAATTCAAGTTTCAGCACAATATATGTTACAACATACCAAAATGGAGAAGCTCCTTAGGAAAGTCATAAAAGAAAATTACTTATTGGATTCAACAACATATGAAGAATTCGGGAAGATTTTAAAAGATCTTGCCATTCAAGAAATGAAACATTTAGCTGCAATTATGGAAAGGATTTATATTTTGGGCGGAGAAGCGACAACCAAACCAGACAAAGTAGTTATAGGTAATTCAATGAAAGAATTTGCACAATTAGGTGTGAAGGCTGAGGAAGAAGCTCTTGAAATGTATCGAAAAATTATTACTGTAGCTAAAGAAAATGGAGATCGTAAAACATGGAGACTATTTACTCATATTTATGATGATGAAGAAGAACATTTGTTAAAATTCCAAGATTACAGTGATATGGAAGATGAGCCAGATTTAGGAGAAACCTCACCTTCAGAGTGGAGATCAATTTTCAATGATTCTGATTATATTGTTTTATTAAATAAGGCTCTGGCAAGCGAAATTTCAGCAATCGTTCAGTATACTACTCAACACGAAAAAGCAGAAGGTTTAGAAAGGATGAGAAGAAAAAATGCAGCATTAGAGGTAGTAACTGGTAAAAATAAAGCAAGTGTAGTTTCAGAGATGCTCAAAACAATCTTTCTTCAGGAAATGGAACATATGGAAAAAATTGCTGAACGAATCTTTGAAATTGATAAGGAAGCTCTTGCACAAGTGGATCCCTTACCAGAAATAGGCGAAGATGTCGAAAATTTCATTACTTTAGATAGGGAAGCCGAAAATTATGCGATTGTTTTATATAGGCAAATTATAAATGAAGCAGTGAAGAAAGGAGATATTAAAACGAAACGTATGTTTGAAGAAATCATCCAACAAGAAGAAGAACATTATTGGATGTTTGATGACTTCTTACCTTAAAACAAACAAATTAAACTCTTTTTATTTTTTAATTATTTTTTTATATTTTCTAATAAGATGTAATATCATTTCTTCTATCATTCATGAATAGAATATTTAAATTAAGTTTAAAGTAAATTGCTGTTAATCAATAATAGAATCAATATGTCCTAATAGAATGCCACATTTTGGTTTAATTGACGAAAGTTTACCAGATAAAGAAAAATACCTCTTGAGAGCGAGACTTCATATTCGAGGTGGGAAAATTAGATTATCTCAGGGTGATATTTCAGCTGGGATCGCAGCACTTTATGATGCTATTATCTATTCATTGTACTGGTTTTTTTTATCGAATAAGCAACTAGAATCTTTCTTATATGATGAACAAGGAAAATATAAACATGAAAAAGATCTTTATTTATATTTAATTGAACATAGATCGATTGATGGCAAATTCAATATGGAAAAATTTTCAGATATAACAGAAGAAGCTTTAAATACTAACTTGTTTGAATTTAAGGCGAATGACCTTTTAGAAGAATATGAAGGTTTTATGGAACAGCTAAAGGTTCTCCCATATGATGAGAACATTCTCCCCATCGATGAACCAGTAACTCTTTAAGAACCCTTTTAAAAATTATGAAATTAATGATTCATTTAGATTTGGGGACGTATGTTAATTTTCCAACTTCTTCTGGGATTTTCGCTCTGAACGGAATTCTTAAGGTAAAAATGTCAACTAGTTTATAATATTCTTCAATAGTAAGACTTTCAAAGAAAAAAGCATATTCCCCACCTTTTTTTGGTAGTGCATTAAACCAAACATCATAGAATCCTTTAGATTCTCCTATTTCCAAAGAAGCTAATCCTTTCAAATCTAAAAACGCTAATGGTCCCTCCTGTTTAAAATACGCTTCTGATATACCCGAAAAATCAAAAAATTCATTAAGTTTATCGTTTGTTATAATTCTTTTGTTTGTAATAACATTTCTTTTCTGGAACACTTCTTCTTCAATATTATCCATCTTGTAGATTGTCTTAATTCTATTTTTATATTTTTTATTTTTTATTAGTGTATTAAACCATTTTTTGGTAATTTGCCCCGTACTGCTCTTTATCCATAACATTTTTTCGTCATAATCTAGAAGTTTGGTTATTTCATCAAGTTTCGAAGTCTCAGTAATTTCCATTTTTGTGTCAAGTAACTCTTCCCGCTCCAACTTTTCTTTCTCATTATTTCTTAATATAATTTTGTCTTCAAGTTGTTCAGTTACTTCCATTGAATCCAAACCAAAAACGTTTAAAAATTCCTGCACTTCATCTCCTTGGTCGACAGATAATATCTTACAACGATGAAAGCCATTTTTCATTAATTCTCCTTGAATTTCTGTTGCAACTCTAGAGCCAAGGAACCTTTTTCGGACAGAAGACTTCGCACCCTTCCAAAGATATATTCTTCTTAAGTCTTCTCTCACAATTATGAATGTCTTTTCAGGATGTAAATAATAATTTAACTCTACTTTCTCTATTTTTATTTTATTTTTATCTCCAGAGTCTTCGATATCGAAAACCATAAACTGTTGATAATCAACCATTTTCTCTGCATGCGTTTAGGAATTAATTATTTAATATACAATAAATTCCACCATTTTAAACTTATATAATATTCTAAATAAATTTTAAGGATATTTATTTATTAATAATATGGATATAGGTACTCTCTTAATTACATATGGTCTTTTATTCCTAGGAGAATTGGGGGATAAAACCCAACTTATAGTTTTCAATCTTGCTTTAGAATATAAGAAATTCTATAAATTAGGTATAGGTATAACCCTCGCATTTGCGTTATTGGTATCAATTGGAGTATTCTTTGGAGCAATAATTACGAAATTTCTTCCACTTTTTCTAATTTCTATCATATCTGGAATTGTTTTTCTAATAATTGGATTTTTAGAAGCATTGAATCTTAGACGTCTCTATTTGCAGAAAAAGAGTATACAAGAAAATAACGAAATAAGTAAAAATTTAGAAAAAGAGGCTGACATACAACAGAAATACTCTAAATTAAAGAAAAATCCCTATTTGGCGGGATTTATTTATATCTTTTTGATGGAATTGGGAGACAAGACCCAATTACTAACAATTAGTCTCTCAGCAATATTCCCTCCAACGGAAGTGTGGTTAGGATCTTTTTTGGCTTTAATTTCTGTTGCTTGGATAGGAATTTTTTTAGGAGCTCTGATTGCCCGAAAAGTGCCCAAGTTTTATTTAAAGCTTATTTCTACTCTTATATTTATAATAGTAGGTATTTTGATAATTATATCTTCTTTTTAATATTTCAATAGATTACTGACATTAATTAAATTAATTGAAACAGATTTTTTATAAAAGCATTTTATTGAATAAAATACTCAATGATGAAAAAAGCTCATCTAAGAAATTACCAGCAAGTCGGGTCAAAAAATCTTCTATAGTTTTTCAACCAATCACAATTGGCGTAATATGAATAATCTTCCGTTATTTCTTCTCCGGGTTGAATCTCTCGTTGAGATATAGCATTAAGTTCATGCTCTTCGACAGTACCAGAATTCGGATCGCTAGAATGATTTACAAATTTTGAATCATCTAAACAAAAAATTAACACGTCAAGTATTTCATCATAATAGGAGTATGTGAGCAGACATTCTAAATAACTTTTAATTAAAGGTGTTTTTTCAGAGTTATCCAGGATAAAAAACTGCTCTTTTGTTATAAAAATCACATCTTGTGGTCGGGCATGCCACCATACCGTACCTTTTGGAATTAATTTCTTAGCGAATAAGCCTAAACCATGAATCTCGCTCGGTCGTACTTCTGTATATTTCTTAATTGGGTTAATTGATCTCAAATTATATTTAATCTCGTTATATTTCATAATGATTACCTTTTCTTAATTCTGAGGGCTCTTTTTAAAAATATATGCGTTTAAGTACCGACCTTCCATTATCTGAGTTGCAAGTTCCTTTTCATCAACAAAATCTCTAGGATCAACAGCGTCAGAATGACCTGGATATCTTTGTCTCACTAGCTCAACTCCATCATCAGTTAGCTCAATAATAACCAATAATCCCTTTGATCTTACGATACGATTTAATTCAGCAAAAGCACGTTCTTTATTGCTAATATGATGCAATGTTGTGTACAAAAATACCGCATCAAAAGAAGCATCTTCAAACGGTAGCTTTTCAGCATTCAGAGGTTGGAAAGTTATCATATTCTCGACATTCGCTTTTTTCGCAACTGATTTCCAATCTGCCCAAAAACTACCTTCTGGTTCACCTGTAATCACCCTATACCCATGAAGGGCAAGAGTTATGGCCATAGTTCCCCATCCTGTACC
>JBHLRJ010000078.1:0-19026 GCA_048882645.1 Candidatus Thorarchaeota archaeon | reverse complement strand
ATACATCAAAAGCAATACCATTTTTGACTAAAATTACTGCATTTTTTTCATTTAAGAAACTTTTCGTTTTTAATTGATCAAAATTAATTGGACATGAAACTACACAGACATTACAACCAGTACAGAGGTTTCGATTAATTTTTAACCGGTAAATTTGCATTTTCTTGCCTCATTTTAAATTAGATAAGATTTAATTGTCTTACAAAAGCGTAAATTTTTGTAACTTACAACTTTATTTAAAAATATCTTTCTGTATGATGAACTTTGTATTTAATTTAAATTTAAGAGTGTAGTGTGTTATAAAAAATTTGTTGTATGAATTATAAGGTACAAACAATATAAACAGTGTGAGTGTAGGAAGAATTCCCTTAAACTTATTAGTCTCAACACGAATTTAATAGTAAGTAATTTATATTTTATCAATACTTTTAGAATCAATTTTTGATATGGAATCTACGAGAAGTGAAGACTGTCTAATTTTTTATGCTTTTACACCAGAGATCACTAAGTTGAAGCATGTTAATACTGCAATTAGTGATTTTATGTTTACTAAGCAGTCGATTGATCCTTCTGATAGATTTAATCTCATCTTATTTTTAGATGATGGTCCGAATTATTTAGATCATTTTACATTCGATCCAGAGAATATTTTAAACACTTTAAATTCATTAAGTAAAAATATAACTAGAGCTAATATTGCTGGGGGTATCTTTATCGCAATCACCTTCATTATCGAAGTATATAAAAAGATCTCAGAAAAGTTTTTTAGATTATTGATCTTGGTTGATAATGGAGCCTATGAGGTTCCTGATGAATATATTCCTGCTTTGGAGGGATTAATAAATCAAGTAAAAGATATGCCTTTTTTCATTGATATTGTCTTATTAGGATCTCCTTATTCCGATCAAGCTCAGAAACTATTAAAAATAGCCAATTTATCCAATGGTGATTTGTTTGGTGTAAAAAATCCTCGTGATTTGCATCGCATATTGAAGAACCTCTCGGAAAAGAAATTTATCTCCCAGCCATGGTATCTCAGACAGAAAGCACAGAAAATCATTCCAGAAAATCAATTCTTTTATGTACATTTAGCAGATGTTCCAGAAGCAGTTAAGGATACTGTAACTTGTTCAATATGTTTTCATAAAGATAATCATGGTATTGTAAAATGTCCCTCTTGTGATACTGTTGCACATAAAGTTTGTTGGGCTCAATGGGCGGAAACTACTAATATCGGTATTCCTCATGTTTTCAGATGCCATAATTGTTTTAATATATTAAAACTTGATGAGCAATTCGTCCATGACGTTCAAACAGGAAAGATCCCAACTATTGAGGAACTCATAAAAATGCAGAAAAAGAATATTGTTGAGTATCTACATGAAATAGAATCTAAAGCTAAGCCTAAGATTATTCACACTGAAGATCCTCTAAAAGTTGAAACCCCTCCCCCTATCAATGTACATGATAGTCCTATTCAAGTTGAGGAGAGTCGAGACAAAAAAAGGAGAATTCAAATAAATATTTGTCCAAATTGCAGTAAATTTATAGTTGGAGAAAAAAAGAATTGTCCGTTATGTGGTTTTGAATTATTTTAACAATTGACCCAAAAAAGTAAAAAAAAAGGATTTTTTAAAGTTTAATTTATTATAAAAGTTTTGTAGCTCTTTTCTTTATTGTCATTATTATTAGTGAAAGAATCCCTATAATAGAAACAGGTATAAAAATATGACCAAAAGACACCGAACTTTGTCCTTTTACCGTAATCACTACAATATCACTTACCTTATTACCTGCTTTATCATAGATAGTGCAATTAAAAATGTAAGTTCCTCCTGAAAGACCATTAAGATTAATAAAGATCGGATTCCCATTCCAAAGACCACTTTTTACAATTACATCGTTTCTAGAGATAGTGAAAAAATTAGGATTTAGATCAGAAGCAATCCAAGTGATATTGAGTCCCTTCCTACCTTCAATAAAAGAAAGGTCTTGAGGTCTATCGATTAAAGGATTAGTAGCATCAATAGTTAAAGTTTTTGATTCTGAATATGGTCCATAATTATCCGCATTGTCATATGCGCATACTCTCCAATACCAAATGCTTTCAGAAAGAGACATACTCAGAGTATAATTTGTTGATGTTATGTCGGTAAAAATCCTATGATCTGGAGATGAGAAAGACATCGATGTATCTAATTCTAAAAGGTAAAAATCGGTATCTGGGACATTACTCCAAGTAAATGTGGGAGTATCATCACTAGTAAATCCGTAAGGTAAAATTAAAAAGGGAATATTAGGTGGTGATGTATCGATATTAAAACTATTAGGTCCACCAAATGACCCTTGATTACCTACGAAATCATAAGCACATACTTTCCAATACCAAAAGCCCTCAATTAAGCTATCAACAGAAGTATAATTGTTTGAAACCGTGTTTACGGTAATGAGGTTAGGAGAATTAAAGGAAAGAGATGTATCTATATACAATGTATAATTTACAGCATCTATAATATCAACCCACTCGAATTGAGGTTTATCATTACTAATACTAGAGCCGTCAACGGGAAAAAGCAAAGTTGGACTTCCTGGTGGAAGTGTATCTACAATATAAGTCCTGCTGACAGAAAATGTTCCTAAACTACCTCCAGATCCAATCGCAGCGGTTCTCCAATACCATGTCCCATCAGAAAGAGAAGTTAAAGGTGTGTAATCCGTAGAAGCGACTGTTATATTAACAAGGTCCGGTGAATCAAAACTGCTTTCTGTATCAAGTTGAAATCGATAATTCAAGGTTCCTGAAATGCTTTCCCATCGAAATGTAGGGGTTGCATTATTAGTTATGGTGGCATTCAACGGAGAAAATAAAAGGGGCGCTCTTATATTAGTCTTATACTCTATAGTAATGTCAAAAATTTCTGGTGTTATAGAATAATCTGACGTTGTTAAAATTGCTCGCCATTTCAATTGATTCCCAGTGTGGTTAAACAATAATTCTACACCTAAAATAACGGATTGCCAATCTTGCCCATTATTAGCCGAAAGATAGTAATCAATGCCAGTATTTGGAGGTATTGAATGAGATGTTGACAAAGTAGCACTTTCTAGAACTTCTGATTCTAGTCCTGTAAAAACAGCTAAAGATTGAGCTGTAGCTATAGGATTAAATTGATTTTCATGAAGTTCAAGAATTAGCAGATCATTATTTCCCGCAGCTACGTAAGCATAATTCCCAACAACGTGAAGACCATAACCAGTGTCTGCAAACCCAAAGGTTCCCTCGGGAATAGGATTTGTAGGGTCCTCAACATTCACAACGTGAAATCCAACAGATACGCTCCCAACATAGACATAATTACCAACGGCAAATATGCTTATAAGCGATTGAAGAGAGCATGAACCAACGATAATAGGATTAGAAGGATCACTAACATCAACAACTAAAAGTAAATTGGAACTCAACTGCCCAATATATGCATAATTTCCAACTACGTATATCCCTCTGGCGTAACCACCAATATCAAAAGAAGAGATAATTGTTGGATTTGCTGGGTTGCTCACATCCATTATGATCATTAAGTGTGAATTCCAGTCTGCGATGTATGCATAATTCCCCGAGACATAAATATCGTCAGGTCTTCCAGGAGTATCCCTAGATCCTGCTGTAGTTGGATTTGTAGGTGTGCTAATATCTACAATTTGTAATCCAGCCATTTCATCACCCACATATGCATAATTACCAGAGACAAATACATCACTGGTATAATGTGGTGTGTCCCACGACCCCACAATTAACGGATTGGAAGGATCAACAATATTTATAACTTGTAGACCGTTTCCATCACATGTAACATAAGCATAATTACCTGAAACATAAACTCTCTCGCCCCAACGAGGTACAACACAAGTTCCTATTTCAATAGGACTATTTGGATTGGTAATATCAATAATTTTCATACCAGAATCCATATAAGTCACATAAGCATAATTCCCAGAAACATAGACATCCATAGTAGTACTAGGAATACTAATTGATCCTGCTAGGGTAGGATTTCTTGGTGGAAGAAATACTGAACCTGTTCCCCACCCAGATACAGAAGTCGGAGAGGGGTCTTTATCAGTCGTAGTTGTAAAATCCTCAAAGTATATATCTGGTGCTGCTACCACATTTGGCATTTCACCAAAGAATATTAATGTTGAAAGGGTGAAAAGAATGAGAACCATGTAATTTTTCCTTACCCGAAGTTTTGATAGCTTTTTGTCTTTATATAAGTTCTTAGTCTTTTCTTTCTCTATATTTATCACCTTATTTAGGTAAATTTTTTCTTCTTTTCATAAAAATATAAATTCCGCCTCCGAGAACTGCAGCTGCACTAAGTGAAACAGAGATTGCGACTATTTCAACAGGAAATCGACTTCCATTCCATCCACCAGTTGTATCTTTTTGCAATGTTTCTGGATCAACGGAAATAGCCGTTTCAAAATATTTTCCATCATAACCTGTAGCATATGCGATTATCTGAAGAATAATAGGATCTTGACCAGGTATCACGGTTATCGGTTCTAAACTTATGAAATACAGTCCATTTCCAAGGTTTTGAACATCAGATGACACATCTGTCCCATCCCACCATACTTGAATATCTGCAAAATCAATACTATCCCCAGTTTCATTATAGATGTAAAATGTTAGGTTAAACGCTTCCGTAGAAAATAAGAAATCAACAAGTTCTATTGTGAGAGGATAAATTATATCTTTCATAATGGTAATATTCTTGTATCCAATACGTCCGGCGATGTCTTTTGCGTAAAATTCTATGGTAATTGGGCCATCGGGAAAAGATAACCATGCCTCTTGATCAATGAAATCGTTTAAATCGGTTATCGTAAAATTAGTGATTCCACCATCCATCGTATACCATGCTGATATTAAGTTTTCTTCGAAAATTGATAAATTATACTTTGGGGCTAGCTCACCATATATTTTATTAGCAATCGGAGTAAGAATTGAAATTTCTGGAATTTTGGTATCTACGATAAAGGATCGCTTTTCAGTTTCATAAATATTACCGGATGAAACATTGCCAAAAACTTGAATAGAATGAGGCCCATCTTCGGGAAATGGAATCACAATATTGCCTGATATGGATATGTTATTCTGATCATCAAGAGAATATGCTTTCCATTCCAAAGAATATTTCGATTTAAAATCTAGTAGCAAACCTTCATCTAAATTATCCCCTATATTATAGGTGGGATGCCATGAATATCCAATACTGTCAAAGTATGAATAATAATCCTCATCATAGTAATCAGTTGAAAAACTTAAATGTTTCATTCCTGTATTTACATTCTGATATGGAAACACATTTCCAATATAATCAACTCTAATCCCATTTACCCAAAGTCTAAATTTATCTGTAGTAGAATTGAATTGAATGAGAATATGATACCAAATATCATTTTCAATTGGTGTTCCTAATCCTACATATGTCATATCCTTATAATAACAGAGGTTATGGTACATAATTGCCAAAAAGATTCCATCGCTAGTAGAATTTTCATAGAGAAAAATATTAGTCTTTTTATTTGCATCATTTGTGCGGACATAGAATTCTACTTCTCCTACTTGTTGTTTAGCCGTAAAATTGTTGGTCATTCCTATAGTCTTACCAGGTACACTTGAGTCATATAGTTCTACTACTTTCATATGATCACCTAAGGATTGGATAACTTGACAGGTTCCACCATTCGATTCAGGGCTCCACTCATATGGAAATTCGCCATTGGGGACATTTTCAAAACCATAGGTAGCAAGATAATATCCATTCATCGGTTCAGTGTAAACTCTCTCCTCAGGACTAATTATTACAAATTCAGATAACTCATAATTAAATTTAATTAGGTAAACATCCATGTATGTTGTTCCAGAAAAATATTCGCCTCCCGTAAGATAAATATCTCCAGATGAGCTCATTTTCATATCATATAAATATTCTGTAGTATCCGTTATATCATAGGTCATATTCCATAATTGATTACCGTTTTGATTGAACTTAGCGATAAAGATTGAAGAATCATATGTTTGCATATCATAAAACTCACCACCAACATATATACTATCTTGCCAATCAATTAAAATTGGCCATCCTTCCTCGTTATTTTCTGTTCCGTATGTAATATTCCAGATCAAGTCCCCATAGTTATTATATTTCAATAGAAAAAGGTCCTCATAACCCGCACCATAACTTGAAGTACTACCGACTACATAGACATTCTGTGATGAATCTAAAGCCACAGAATCACCAATTTCATCACCAGCACCACCCCAAGAACGGGACCATTGTTCTACACCATTCTTATCAACCTTAATTAAATAACTATCATAATCCGTAGTATCATTATATTGATATCCACCAGCTAAAAAAATATTATCAAAAGAATCGATTATCATAGAGTTAACCCATTCACTCGTTGATCCACCATAGGTTTGATTCCATTGGAGGGTACCAGTACTTGAATATTTTATTAAAAGAGAATCTGCTTGACCTGCTCCATAACTCCAAGTTAATCCTCCAAGATACACATTTCCAGAAGAATCAAGCGCAGTTGCTCGAGCAACATCGCTTTCACTCCCTCCCCAGGTACGTGTCCATTGAGTAGCACCACCACTGGATAACTTCCTTATGTATGTATCATAATCATAATTCCATATATCTGGATTAACATCTGTGTAACCAGCAATGTAGATATTGTTTGAAGAATCTAAAATTATATCACGTCCTACATTAGCCTCATTACCTTCATCCCATACAATTGAATTCATGAGCGTTCCTTCATCGTTATATTTTAGGTAAAGAAAATCCTCATCATCATTCAATTCTTCTGAATAGCCAGTGATGTGAATGTTATCTGAACTATCGATAGCCATTTTCATGCCCATATCCCAAAGTGGACCTGCCCAATTTTGTTTCCAGCCAAAAGTTGGAATAGGTTCCCCAGATGAGTGTATTGAAACCTCTTCAGAAGTAGTATCCATAGATTTAAGTTCTGGCTTAAAAATAAACTGAAAAGAACTAGTTGCTAAAATTACACTAAGTAATATAAAAAAAATTTTTCTTTTTTTCATTTTAAATTTCCCTCTATTTTAATTTGTATAGTTTAACTTACACAAATCCCATAAAGAAGTATGTAAGATCCTTTTTAAATCTATTAGGACTAAAATTTTACAAACAAAAAGAGGCTTATTGGAATATATGAGAATATTGAAACCCTTGCGAAATACTAGAAATTATAAGGAATATTCTTAAATATTTGCCTAGACAATTCCAAATATGAATTTTTTAATTAATTTAAACTAATTATATCATTACCTAACAATTTAAATGGGTGATAAATATAGTAGAGACTATAGTACCATTCACCTTTCTCGTTGGTGGTAAAGCCGGAGAAGGAGTAAAAAAAGCAGGTTCTGTAGCAGCACACATTTTTTCGAGCATGGGTCGTCATGTATTTCAGTTGGACGATTATATGAGCCTAATAAGAGGAGGTCACAACTTTTCTGTTGTGAGTACGTCAATTAATTGGATTAGCAGTCATTATATGAAAGCGAATTTAGTAGTAAATTTCGATAAAAGAAGTTCTGAAACCCATCTAAATGATATAGCGAACGATGGGATTCTGATTTATAACTCAGACGAACAGGATAATATTGATGGAATTGGAGTTCCTTTGAGTTCAGAAGCTGAAAAGTATCCTATGAAATCATTAATGGATGGGGTTGGAGCTGTAGCTATATTAGCTGCAGCAATAGGATATGATAAAAAAAAAATGAATCAAATCATTAAAGATGAATATCCTAGTGGAATTGAAGATAATATTGCTTTTGCTGACACAATGTATGATTTAGTATATCCCACTTGTGGAAATAAATTCACTTTAGAAAAGGGAGATAAAAAAAGACCTATTATTACTGGAAATGAAGCAATTAGCCTAGGCGCTATAGCAGGAGGCTTAGATGTATATTATGGCTATCCCATGACTCCTGCATCATCTATCTTGCACACGCTTGCTCGTGAAGCAGGAAACTTCGGTTTAGCTGTGGTTCATCCTGAGAGCGAAATAGCTGTAATTAATATGGCTATCGGTTCCGCATTTACAGGAGCGAAAGCTATGGTTGGTACAAGTGGAGGAGGTTTTGCACTTATGAACGAGGGATTTTCTTTAGCAGGTATTACAGAAGCACCAATATTAGTCATATTATCTCAAAGACCAGGACCCGCAACTGGTGTTCCTACTTACACAGAACAAGCCGACTTAGCTTTTGCTTTAAATGCAGGTCATGGAGATTTCTTAAGAATTGTCGCATCTCCAAGAACTGTTAGAGAAGCATATTATCTTACTGCTGAAATGCTAGATTTGGTGTGGAAATTTCAAACACCAGGAATATTACTGACTGAAAAACATCTCTCGGAAAGCAGTATGACAGTTGAAATTGATCTAGAAAAATCGAAATGGGCGGAGCCTAAAATGCATGTAAATGGTGATTATAAACGATATCGTAATACTGATGATGGAATTTCTCCCATGCTATTTCCACCTTCAAATCAGGTAATTAAATGGAATAGTTATGAACATGATGAATCTAGCATAACAACTGAAAATGCTGAAAAAATCTCATTCATGCATGATAAAAGAAAGAAAAAGATAGAAACACTTATAGAATACTTAAAAAAACAAGAGACAGTTAAAATTATTAATGGTGAAAATCCTGTAAACATTTTCACATATGGATCAACATATATGAGTGTTTTAGAGGCGCTTAGTTATGGAAGAATGAATCCTACCATTGTTGCTCCCATTTACTTGAATCCTTTACCTACATGGGAACTAGAGCGTTTTAAAAACCAAGATAATATTGTTGTAGAACAAAGTTCTACAGGACAATTTTCTAATCTTCTTAAAGAAAAAGTCAGATTGGAGATAAGAAATACAATTAAACAATATGATGGAAGGCCGTTTGATCCGATTGTATTATCAAGAAGAATAAAGGAGGTGTTCCAATAAAATGGAAGATCTTAAAACTTATGCTGAGAATACCTGGTGTCCTGGCTGTGGTAACTTTGGAATACTTAATGCGGTAAGGAATGCTATTCCTATCTTAGAAGAGAAGGGGATAAAAAGAGAACGCATAATAATTACCGCAGGCATTGGTTGTCATGCCAAGATCTTTGATTACCTAAACATATCTGGTATCTATGGCCTTCACGGTCGGAATAGCGCCAATTCAGAAGGCATAAAAATCGCTAATCCCGATTTAAAAATAATTAACTTTTCGGGAGATGGAAATGGTTTCGGAGAGGGATTAGCACATACTATGTTTGCGGCAAAAAGAAATCAAGATATGACTTATATCCTTCATAACAACAGTGTTTTTGCTTTGACAACAGGGCAACGAAGTCCTCTTGCTGAAAAAGGTTGGAAAGGACCCTCTACTCCGCGGGGGAGTTTTGAAGAGCCGTTTAATGCGATTTCATTAATGATCGAAGCAGGAGCTACCTTTGTTGCAAGGGGCTATTCTGGAGATTTAAAGCATCTCACTAATTTAGTCGTAGATGCTACAGTTCATGAAGGATTTTCCTTTATCGAAGTTTTACAACCTGCGATGCCTTATCATAAATGGGAAGAATTTAAGGATAAGATTGAATATATTGGTAAAGAACCGAAAACTATAGAAGATGCTTTAAATGCTGCTAGGAATTTACCTAGATTTACTATAGGAATTTTTTATCAAACTCACAGACAGGTATATCATAAGGGACTATATGGAGATCATAACCCTATAAATGATAAATTGTCAAGAAATGAAAGGATAGATAAAATCTGTAAAATTCTTGAGACAAAATAATGTGTAAGTTATACTTTTTAATAAATTTTCATTAGTAATTTCTAATTAAAAAAAAGAAATTTATTATATATTATTTATTTTCAGCCTAAAAGTGCAAAAATCTCTTTTAATGCCATCATTTTTCTTAAGCCACGTAGTTTTACTTTACCCGTGATCCATTTTTTTAACAAAGTTCCTGTAGATAAGCCTTCGCTAAACAAATTTAAAAAAGTTTCTGCGGGTGCTTGAAATAATGAATCAAAATCTAAAGATTTCAAGGTTTCTTCATCGTTTCTAACCCCATCAATATCTATTGTCCCATCTTCAATTTTTAATAGAGCCGCCCATTGTTGATCATTAGGATTCATTAGAATGTATAATTTTATATTACCAAACTTTTCTTTAAACTCCGAATTGAAATTTAAAGGCTCAATAAATTGCCATAACAATCCTGCAAGGCCTCTTCTTACCTTTGTTTTTTTAATTGACATTCAATATCATTTCCATTTTTTATTTTATATTTTATATCTGAATTTATTTATTATTTACCTACTTTAAACACTATTTAAGGAATCTGCAACGAATGAGAAAACTCATGATGGAATTTTGGATGGATAGTTAATTCAACGTACTTAGCTCTGTTAGCAATCAATTCAGTAATAGATCGCTGTTCCTTTGATATTAAAACAAGTTTAGCACCAGTTCCAGCTGCATTTCCCACTTGTTTAAATTTTTTAATAGGAATAAAAGGAAACATACCAATTTTAATTGCACTCTCCACATTTATATACGTGCCAAAAGCTCCAGCGACAATTACTTCATCTATTTCCCTCTCACTAATGTCACACTCATATAATAAAATATTAATTCCCGTACGTATCGCGGCTTTAGCTAACTGTATCTCACTTATATCATGTTGGGTAAATACAATGTCTTGATCGATTCCTGAACTATCTTTAGAAATTAAAAGAAATTCTTTTATATTTTGGCATTGGCGTACCAAATCGTGAATTTGTAACCTACCACGCGAATCTATTATCTTGTTTTGACGAAGCTGCGAAACCGTATCTATAATACCCGATCCACAAATACCAACTGGATCAACGTCCCCTATAACACCTAATTCAACTTTATCATTTTTGATTGTAACTTTTTCGATTGCACCTTTACTCGCTCTCATACCATTTTTGATTCTCGCACCTTCAAAAGCGGGACCAGATGCGCAAGAAAGAGTAGTAATATTCCCACTCATAGATAAAGCTACTTCTGTATTAGTCCCTATGTCAACACCAATTACATTTTTTTTAGTTTTATAAAGTTCCGATGCTAGGAGCATAGCTACATGATCTGCACCTACAAAACCAGCAATATTTGGCAAGAAATGAATATATCCGCCGTTCGCGACGTTAAGTCCGAGATCACGGGCTTTAACATCTAAAGAGTGTCGGATGGCTGGGATGTAAGGAGCACGTCCTAATTGTTTAACAGGTAGACCAATAAAAAGATGATGCATTGCCGTGTTACCGACTATACATACATCTACTATGTTTTCTAAATTATCGGTGCACTCTTGGATTATTTTGTTAAGAATTTCTAAAAGGCTTTTTCTCAACTGTTCATTCCCGTTTTCTATAGCGTAAGTTATACGACTCATTATATCCTCCCCAAAAAGAATCTGTGGATTCATTGCTCCTTTAATTATCATATTTTTTCCAGATTGCAAATCTACTAAATAAATAGCCAGTTTAGTTGTCCCAATGTCGATTGCAATCCCATAAAGATCTTGATCTGGTTCATTAATCCCAATTACTTCATCATTTCGTACAATAATTGAAACATCTTGATTTAATTTCCCCATATTAGATGCTAAATTTTGCAAAAATGAAATATCAGGATGTAAATTTTTTAATCCATATTTATTTGATAAAGAATTTTGTATATTCTCCCAAGCAGCTAATGGGTTTTCTAGAGAAGGCTCTTGTAATTTCAAATCATACTTAGTGATAATAGGATCTAATGCTATATCTGGCTCTTTACCAAGTAATCCTAATCTTTGGATAGCTGCTAAAGAGATCGGTGGAATTTCGACTTTTATATCACTAAATACGCGCATAGCGCACGCTAAACGATAATTAGATGTAATTTCTTCTTCACTTAAAAGATTTCTTTCATTTTTATTAATCTGTGATACATTTCCATCTATGATACGGACTTTACAACGACCACAACTAGTTTGTCCACCACAATATGAAACTATGGGAATCCCCACTTTCCTTGCAGCCTCAAAAATTGTATTTCCTTCAATACAGGGAATATCAAGTCCAATTGGTTCAAAGTGTATAATATGACTCATGCTATCACCAATTATTTAGAATATCTTAAATAATGGATGAATATTTGTAATTGGTCTTAGCCCTTTCATTCGATGTCCATAAGCTACTAATCCATCGATTGATGCTATTGCAGGATATACCCAAGTTGAATTTTGAATCGGTCCATAGAGACAAAAATCTGCTCCTAATAAACGTGTTATAGAAAGAACCGATGATGCAGCTGCTTGAAAAGAAATTTTCCCTAAAGCCTTCATTTTCTCCCACGTATAGAGTGCATTAGCAGGAGCACAACCTGTCGGATACCCAAATCTTTCTTTTATGTCACGAATAGCTAAGGATGCCCAACTTACACTAGCAACGTCCATAACTCCTGTATCTACAAGAATATTTTTAATATCTGCTGATTTAGCAGCTTGAATCAAATCAGTTTCCAATAATTCTATTTTTCTTAAAGGTTTCATCGCTCTCATGCTAAAAACAAGTAAAATAGCATTTTCTACTCCACAATCTTTTAAACATTTCAATTCTTCATCAGTGTGATCAATGCCAATACTATTGTAAATTAAACGTGGCATTAGTTCAGTGTCAGCAAAATGTCTTATTGTTTCAATTCTGACCTTCTGAGAAGGAGAATCGAGTATAATAGGTATGGGCGTATATGAAGCTACAAATTCAATATATCTTATGAGTGCTTCAGTTGTTTCTCCAATTACATCAATAAATCTAGGGTTACCAGTAAATTTTGCTATTTTTTCTTCTTTTTCCAACAAATCCTTAACTTTTGCCTTGTCAAAAATCCCTTTTATTGGATCTTGAACTACTTTATCGCCAGCAAAAAATATACTGCCTATAAGGACAGTAGATCGCTCCCATGGCTGACCTCCGATCTCAGTCCCTGCTATATTATAAGTCTTTTGATCTTTAGTAAATTGCCACAAAAGAACTCACCTTTGAAACATTCGTTGCCTTTGGTAAAATTTAATAAAATTTTATTATGTAGATGTTTTATTAGCTATTTTTTGCTTTCCATTCCTTAAATGATTCCCGGGTTGGCATCTTAAAGTCAACTTCGTCAAGATTATCTGCTATTGGAAAATGCCCATATGTATGTGTAGCGGCAATGGCTGCATGTATATGCTCAGATGGGGCATCGGCAGGTATATTCGCTAGAAACACAGTTAAATTATGATCTCGAGCAAATGTATTGATAAATCGTTTAATATTGTCAACAATTTTTTCCGCTGGCCCATCTCTTAATATACGACCATTTACTCCAGCTGCAACTGTTGGTTTTACTCCTTTTTCTCGATATTTTGCAGTAAAATCTCTAACAGGCTCTAAAGGATATTCGTGCCAGCGTCCCATACCAAGGAATAAAGAAGGCACATCTCCCTGACTTGCAATCTCGATATCAAATGAGTCGTGAAGTATCTTAACATCAAATTTTTCTAATCGTTCTTCACAGTAATCACCACTAATATTCATAGCCATCACTCCGAATTTTTTAGCATTTTCGAATATACGCTTATTATAAGGTACAACCCATTCTTGCATGTCCTTAATTGATAGATTGGGGATACAAGCCCATGCATCGGCACCTATAGCCATCATAATACCACAATAATCGTTTTGAGCTTTAAGATAGGGCTCCAATACATCATCCGTTATGAAAGTGTATATTTCATGGGCGAATTCAGGTTGTTTTCTCATGAATTTTATTAATCTTGGAAATGAACACATCCCTACGGCCATACTAAATGGACTGCAGAATATTCCTTGAACTGTTCCATACTCCATATTTAAATTAATGCTTTCTAATGCATAAGGTAACCTTCCATCATTATACCAGTCAACTTCTTTCTTCTTAAGCTTGGATAAGTCTTCAGGCTTTTTTATAAGTGGGTCACGGAAATCGATTGTAGGCATTGAATTTTCACCATAGATCATTTTACCACCTAGTGCCTCTATTTCAAAATTATATGCATCAGCAAAAGCAGCACAAGTATCCATATTATAATAATTTGCTACATCAACCGAGGTTTCGATCAAACATTTAGCATCGTAATAAAACTGCTTTGCTGGAACCCCGGCAACTGTCATGGAATGGTCGTGCATCTGAGCAGCAACTTGAATCCAAGGCTTTTCTCCACTTATAAGGAAACCGGCTAATCCTTCCGCTTTTTTCTCTGACATTTTTAATCACCTCCAATTACTTGTTTAGCTTTTTCAATAGCATCAAAAGCATCCTTTCCCCATCCATCTGCACCAATTTCATCTGCAAATTCCTGAGTAGTTGGAACACCACCTATTAGTACTTTAACCTTATTCCTCAGATCCTCATTTTGCAAATTGGAAATGACATCTTTCATTTCACGCATGGTTGTTGTCATATAACAACCTAAACCTAAAATATCTGGCTTTAATTCTTTTACTTTTTCAATAAAGGTTGAAACAGGAACATCTTCTCCTATATCAACAACCTCAAATCCAGCACTTCTTAACATAGCTTTAACCATGAATTTGCCTAAATTATGCATATCTCCTGCTACTGTGCCAATTATAACTTTACCCGTTGAGGTATATTCTTCGGGTGAAAGTAAAGGTTCAATAATTTCCATTGCCATTCTAAATGCTTCTGCACTCATCACTATATCTGGTTGAAAATATTCATTGCGTTTCCATTTTTCTCCCGCTTCTTGAATCCCAGGAACAATACTCTCCTTCATTATATTAATTGGGGCTTCACCATTATCAACTGCTTTTTTTGTCAAATCATAAGCTAAATCATCGTCACCAGTTAATACTGCCTCTTTTAATTCTTTTAAAATATTTGAATTACTCATTTCAATCATATCCTCTTTGTTGTTTATTTTTAAAAAAAAACAACATATGAAGTTCTATACATGTATTTATAAAATTTTCCTTTAGTGTAAATCAATTTCAAACTATAATGTTAGGTTCAACCAAAATGTTAAAATTAAACGAACTTTTTAATACAAAAACAATAAATTAAATTTTTAAACCTCGTCATCTAAGAAATCAAGATCTACGACCTTTCTCTTTTTCTGCGGGATCTTTTTCAAAATCGTTCCTTGTTCCCCTAAATCGTTAATATTATCAAATCTAATATCATTTAATTTAAACAAATTAAGTACCATAATGAGATACCAAAATCTAACTTAGAAGCTATAAAAACTGCTAAAGAGAAACATAAATTCGCTATTGGAGTGTTTTATCGAACCCACCGACCGATTCATCACAAGGAATTATATGTAGGTCATAACCCAATAGGTAATAGACTGCCGGGAAATGAAAGGATAGACAAAATCCGTAAAATTCTTGAGACTCTTTAACAAATAAGTATTAATTTATAAAAAAATATATGTCAACAATGTCTGAACGACAAATACAAATAAAAACCCCAGAACTGGAAATAATAGATACTTTTAACTATATTTATGATTACTGGCCAGAATTAACTATGAATGGAAGTTCTTTAGCACTTCCTCTGCCAAATAAATGGATAAGGCCGGGTGGGTTTTTTAATATGGTTTTTTATTGGGATTCATATTTTACTTCCCTTGGTTTGGTTATTCAAGGAAAATCGGAGGTAGCAATGGGAATATTAGAAAATCTATTTTTTACAATTGAAAAATTAGGTTTTGTTCCCAACTATATTGGAAAGACAATATGTAATTCTCGTTCTCAACCTCCCTTTTTGACTTCTTTTATAAAAGAGCTATATAAATATCGAGTTAATGAACAATGGCTAAGATATGCAATAAAAAAAGTAGAACAAGAATATTATAATTATTGGTTAAAATCTCCTCATCTTGATTCCTCAGGTCTTTCTAGATATATAGATTTAGGGGGTACTGGATGTGCCACTATTCCCGACACTCCCCATTTTCGAAGCATCGCAGAATCTGGTTGGGATAATACACCTAGATTTGGTGATGATATAACTAATATCTTACCTATAGATCTAAATTGTATGCTTTTTCAATACGAAACAGATTTAGCCTTGTTTTATTCTATCTTAGGTGAGGATAAATATGTTAAAAAATGGAATGAAATTTCACATCAAAGAAAAAATTTAATTGATACTTATTTTTGGGATAACAAAACTGGGTTTTATTGGGATTATGACATAAACGATAAAAATAGGGTAGAAAATCTTCCAAAATCATTGGCTTCATTCTTTCCATTATGGGCAGGTATAGCAGATTCACAACAAGCTAAAAAATTGGTTAATTCACTACCTATATTTGAAACAGATTATGGATTAGTGACTTGTGAACCTGGTTGGGATAATAATTCTCAATGGAATTATCCAGTAGGATGGGCTCCGCTTCATTGGATAGTGCTTTATGGCTTAAGAAGATATGGATTTGATGAAGAAGCTAAGAGAATTTCCTTGAAATGGTTAAGACTCTTAGCTAATAAGTATAATGATACTAGAGTGCTTAGGGAAAAATATAATGTTGTTAATCCTATTGAGCGTCTCCCGGGAAGATATGGACCACAAAGAGGATTTGGTTGGACTAATGGAGTTTTTGTAGCCATTTTAGTGAGAATTATCTTTAGATTGGAATATGAAGTTATTCCAAAAATTCCTATTTGGTCGCCTATAACACCTAAAGAATGGCAAAATCATGAAGTCTATATAACATTACCTAATTATCCCTTCAAAGATAATAACAAAAAGAGTATTTTATAGAAGATAAGACCAGTTTTTCATAAAGCGTTAAAAAGAGATCATAACCCTATTATTAAAAAATTATTGAGAGAGACACGATTAGATAATATTCATAAGACTCTTGAATCCAAATAAAAAAAATCTATCAATTATCTAATAAAATGAACACAGATATTTCCTAATTTTTATTAATGAGTAAATTTAAAAATTACTAACTTTTTCCAAAAATAGATATTTTAAAATTCTAAAATAGAAATAAAAGGATGCCCGTTGTTCAAATAAATTTAGAAAATATTCACTTTGATCCAAAAGTTCAGGAAATGTGTAATTCACCGAGTTTTAATTGTCCTTATTACGGGCATTCATGGAGTTGTCCTCCTAATTCTCCTTATCTCGAAAAAGCTATCTCAACATATAAAGAGTTCTATTTAATCTATTCGATGTTTGATTTAGAGACCTATATTAGAAAGGAAAAGGAAAAAACAAACAGATCAGAATTTTTTATTAAAAATACCTTTTTACTCACAAAAAGTTTTGATACTTTGGATTTAGAAAATGAATTTTTCAAATTTCTTAAACAATATAAAAAAGAGTACAAAAAAAGATTACTTTTATATGATGGAACTTGTAGATACTGTAAAATTCAGAAATTGGGACCTTGTACTTACGATAGTAAGGATCCATGTCGTTTTCCTAACGAGAAGAGATTTTCAATGGAAGCTGTCGGGATTGATGTAATATCTACGGTTCGTGAGTTAAAAAAGAAGCATCTTATCGATATTGAGTATCCTTCTAATAAATATTCTTATAGATTTGGTTTAGCATGTTTTAAATAAACTCAATCAGCTGCATTTCACGCTACATTCTTTTCTAAACTCTCAACATTCTCATCCTATTTAAGATCCGCTGCCCAATTTTTAATTATTTTAACTCCTTTAATAGCATCATTAACCCATGCGTCCGCTTTAACATAAATACAAACTTCTTCATCAGTCCTTTCTCCTCCAATAATAATTTTAACGCTATTTCTTAAATTAGCATTAGTAATTGATTCAATAATTTTCTTCATAGGTTCTATAGATAAAGTAAGTAATCCACTCATACCAACTACTTGAGGATTATATTCTTTTATTGCATCAATAAATTTTTGAGCGGAAACATTAACACCTAAATCAATAACTTCAAAACCTTCAGCTTTTAAGAAATTAATGGTAATGTCTTTTCCTATATTATGTATATCTCCTTCAACAGTACCTATTACAATTTTTCCTATACTCTTAGATTTGGAACTAACCAATTTTGGCATGAGTATTTCAACAGCTTCATTGAAGATCTCCCCAGCCATGATTAAATCTGTTAAAAATATCTCATCAGCATCTTCTTTCCCAATTTCAGCTATTCCTTTTCTACATGCTTCTAATAGTTTTATAGGATCTTCGTTTGCGTTAATTTTTTCTTTTACTAATTTTAAAACCTTATCTTCTTTTAAATTAGCTATTGCTTCTGTTATTGCTTCTAAACTCATGGTTAACGCTCACAGGTTCGTTTAAGTATAGGTGTTGGCTTATATAAGCGAATATTTATATTTTGATATGACAATTATTAATTTAAACCTTTTCTTTATAATTTGAACAAATGAAACTTTGTAAAGGAAATATAAATATTTATCTATAGTCGTGAGATTTGCATTGGGTATAGGACTCCTTTCACAAAAGTATAGGTTTATTTTTGAAGATTACATTTATAGAATTTTGTAATATTTAAATAAATGTAACATAAATTTCAACAGTGTAAAATACATACATATTAAAATATTTTTAACTTAATCTCGTAAAATAGATTATTAATTCATTGAGACAAGTAGATTAAATTTTTCCTCAATTAATTACTACATTTCTTCACATTCTTGAATAACAAACATTAAATACTTATATAAGTAGTTACTTATGTTAATTAAAAAATCAAATCAAATTAATAATTTATGAGAATTGTTCTCGGAGATTTACCTCAAGTGTTTAAGGCTTTAGGGGATCCTACAAGACTTAAACTTATAAGATTATTAATGTTTAACAATGAAGATAAACTAAAAGTAATTGATTTAGCTGAAA
>JBHLRJ010000077.1:4741-19045 GCA_048882645.1 Candidatus Thorarchaeota archaeon | reverse complement strand
ATGGCTAAAGCTGAAGAATACAAGCTCTTCCAAGGATGCGTCATCGGCAATCGAATTCCATTTATAGAAGCTTCTGCAAGAAAGGTTTTTGAAAAATTGGGAATAAATACTTCCGATGCAGCATTTGCATGCTGTCCAGACCCGGTTGGATTTAATAGTACTGACCATCTTAGCTGGTTAGCAATGGGTGCCCGAAATTTAACCATCGCTGAGGAAGAAGGAAAAAATATTATTTCTCTATGTAACGGATGTTTTCAAACCCTTAAACTTGTCAATGAAGAATTAAAGAACGATGATCATGAAAGGGAGAAGATTAATAAGCTTTTAAGTAACGTCGGAAGAGAATTTAAAGGTACTGGCAATATAAAGCATTTCGTGGAAGTATTGCATGATTATATTGATAAGATTAAAGAAAATATCAAGATCGATTTATCTGGATTGAAGGTTGCCACCCACACTGGCTGCCATTATAATAGACCATCAGAAAAAGTTCAGACAGATGATCCTATGAAGCCTGTCAAACTTAGAGAGATTGTTGCTGCTGCAGGGGCAATTCCTGTGGATTATGAGGAAGAATCTCTTTGTTGTGGTACTGGGACTGGAAATACAGAAGAAGAACCTTCTATGCAAATATTATCTAATAAATTAACTAGTGCTATGAACGCTGGGGCGGAAGCTATGATTGTCAACTGTCCCGCTTGCTTCCAACAATTTGATAGCAATCAAAAGAAAGCAGAAAAGGTTGACGGGAAAACGTTTGGCATTCCTGTATTGTATATTACCGAATTACTAGCATTAGCGTTTGGAGAAAATCCAAAAGATTTAGGATTGAACTTCCATCGAACTAGATTAACAGCATTTTTAGAGAAGCACGGATTTTAATAATCTTACTTTTTATTTTAAATTAAAATTATTTTTGATTTGAAATTTTTTTTTTTATTTTAAAAATTAAATTCTTCACATTTTTTTATATTCCTAATTATTGTGAACAAAGTTCTGAATCTATAGGAAGATTTAAATAGGAAACTAATAATTTATATAATAAAATTAAAGGTGTCTTTGTTGGATTCTGTTGAAGGAATGTCTGAATTTATAAAGGCTATCGCTCATCCAAAAAGAGTTCAAATACTCACTCTACTTCTTGAAAAACCCTTCGATTTTTCTAATCTTAAACTTCAAACAAATTTAAAAAAAACAGCACTCGCAAATAATTTAACTATATTACTTGAAGCAAAATTAATAGAACGGTTTGAAAGGGGAACTTATCGTATTACAGAAGATGGAAGGGGGTTATTAAACGCAATTAAAGAAGTTTATGATAAAGCTAAAGTAAGAGAGGATCATAGAAGAAAAATCAAACAAAGACGCTATTCACAAACTTGGTTGAAAAACATAGAAAGTAAAACAATCTCTAGTCCCGCAACCTGGGAATCATCATGGATTTCTTATATAGGTGCGGTTTTAGGTGTTTTAAAATCATATGGGATAAATGAAAATTATGCAAATGTTGGGGGATATTCTGGTTATATATTCGCCTTACCAAATGTTCTTTCACGAGCGACTTGTCCTTCAAGCCCTACGGCCTTAGGTCGTAATGTCTGGAGGACGATCGAAAAATCAACAGAGCTTTTGGGATATTCTGTTTGCGTTTTCAATGATAATGGGTCTTTTCCTTCAGAAGAGGGGAAACTAACTGAAGAAGATATTAAGAGAGCGAAAAAACTATATAGTTTTACAAAAGAAGCAATTGATAGTAATAAACCTGTAATAATCTGGGGTTTGTTTATTCCGGAATATGGAATTTGTAATGGTTATACAAATGGCTCTTATCTGGTTAGTACCTACCGAAGAAACACTAATCAACCTGAGACACCTATATCTTATGATGCACTTCAGGCACCTGGATGTTTACATGCTATTTTATTAGAAGAAAAACTTCCTCCAATATCTGAAAAAGACGATAAAAATGCAATAGAGCATGCAATTAAATTCGCTGAAGGGAATATCATCCAGTTTTCAGAATTAAATAATACTTATATATCTGGAGCTGATGCTTTCGATAAATGGGCCGATTTATTGGAGAACGGTAATGATGAAGATCTTCTTTATCATGGAAATTCATATGTAGGTGCTTGTACATTAGAAGCAGAACAACTTGCATCATCATTTCTAGAACATATTTCTAATAAATATAATGGAGCGCCTCAATCAATTTTTTTAAAAAAATCTTCAGAAGAATATAAAAATGTGGCATCGTTGTTAGAAAAATTTACAGAAATATTTCCATTTGCATTAGATGGTGATATGACAAAAGCTAAGAAGTTAAAAGGTTCCGAATTGTTGAGATCAGCAATAAATCCTTTTACTAATGCTCTTGATTTCTTAAAGCAAGCACAAGATAACTGGGAATAACTTTTTATCAAATTCTCTATTTAGTAATTGTTTAATATTAATGTTTTTTAGTTCTACTCAAGAAATATATCAGTGAGTAAACTTTCTAATTAAGGAATATCATTTAAATCTATTACTTGACCCGATTCATAAGATTTTTCAAGAGTTTCCAAAATTAAAGCTTCAGTTTGAATAGTGTTAATAATTGTTGGATCTTACTTTTTTATGAATTACTTAGCAACAAAGAATGAGCAATAACTATAATATATTGTAATACTTATTTTTAATCATCGATTCTTAAGTTGATTATGAGAATATTTACCTTTAAAAATATATTAAGCCTTGTTTCAATGGGTCCATCATTTTTACAATCAATAATAAGAAATATTCCCTTATATGTGAATTATGATTTAACTTGGCAATGTAACTTAAAATGTAAGCATTGTTATTTTTTCTCATCAACAACGGAATTAAAGAATAAAAGAACTGAGTTATCCGACGAACAATGGATTAAGGTTTTTAAATACCATAGAAATTTAGGAACAAAAATAGCTATCTTAACTGGTGGAGAACCTACCTTAAGAATGGATGTTATTAAAGAAGCAATTAAAATTTTTCCCTCAGTTCAGGTTGTGTCAAATGGAATTATAAAGCTACCTCGATTTAATGGATACAAACAACCGAAATACTGGGTAAGTATCGATGGAACCAAAGAAACTCATGATAAAATAAGAGGAGCGAGGGTTTTTGATAAAGTTATAAAAAATATTCGGGAGAGCAATCCGGTCGTTGCATCAACAATCATGACATTAAACTATAAGGAAATTGAACATATTGCAAAGATTGCTCATGATAATGGTGCTTCTGGATTAGTCTTTCAATTTTGTACCGACTATCCTGACAGCCCACTTATATTAAATGGTATTATGTTAAAAAAGACAATAAAGTCTATTTTAAAGGTAATGCGTGAATATGGAAATTTTATTTTTTATTCCAAAAAAATGTTAGAAGTATACATGTCAAATGAGTTTTCACCACATTGTATTTTCAAAACTGGCCAAATAAAAAGTTTCTATCCTGACGGAACACAAAAGTTTTGTGTCATGGGAAATTCACCACTTTTATGTAAGAACTGTGGATGTGTTGTACCAATTGCTGGTTATGCCTTATTTAAAAAATTTGATTCCGCTACAGTTGAAAAAGCCAGGAAATTGTTTAATTTCGTATAAAACAAGCACGTGATAGCTGAGGATAATTAAAAATTAACGTTTCATTTCCTCTTTTTTTAATCCTTTATCAGTAGTTCTATTTCTGCTAAGAGATTTTTAGGTATTATTTCCAATACACCCTGGGCAGATTTTGAATTTCCTCCTCCTCTTCCCTCAAACTTTTTGATCAATCTCTGCATTATTTCATTTGCATCAGTACCTTCACCAGTCGAGAGTAGTCTTATCTTTCTGTTTCCCTTTTCTACAATGATAAAGGAATTTGTAGGGAAATTTCCTAACTTTTTATTTAGAATTTTTATATCAATATCAAAGGCAATATAAAATAGAGGAATTTTATTAATAACTTTAAGAGGAGTTTTCGAAACTAACTCTAAATAGTCGATTGATAAATCTTTTTGTAGTTTCTGAGTACTTTCTAAGAGCTCTAAACGTTTGGAAACATTTTCTGAGAATTTTGCAATGGGAGTGTTTATTTTTGTAGCTATTTCTAAGAGATCAACGATAATATTTGAATTCATTTGCAGAGCTTTAGTTCCAATATAGTATCTAATTTCAGTTCCTTTCTTGAATTCATACAAAAAAAGATTGCCGATTTCATTTGCATATCGAACATGAGTCCCTCCGCAATATACTAAATCTAAATCCTGTATTTCTATTAATCGAACTTGATGCTCGTCAGGAATACTGCTTCTTATCTGACTAGATATATTTTTTGCTTGATTTTGATTAATTATTTTCGAACTAAATTCAAGATGACTCGATGTGCAAATCGAATTAACTTCTAATAACACTCTCTTAAGATCATTATAATTTAATTTTTTAGATATTTGAAGAAAGACTTCTTCAAAGCTTAAAATAGCCCGTAGAGTATCAATATCAAATTTATTCTTTAATACAGCAGAAAAGATATGTTGAGATGAATGAGCCTTCATTAAACCATATCGAAAATTCCAATCAATTTCCCCTTTAATTGTATCTCCTATGGAAAATTTATCTATGAAATCGGACTGTATATGGTGGAGAATTTCATCTCCTTTTTTACTTACCTTTTCTATCGCAATTTTAAAATTTTTAACTTCTAAATACCCTTTATCGCTAAGCTGATTCCCACTTTCAGGATAGAATAAAGTTCTATCAAGTATAATTCCATCCCCGTTAGTGGTTTTTACCTTAGCTGTGAATTTAGTTTCATAAGCATTTTTCCAAAACAATTTTTCAGTCATAAGCAAAATTCTCTTATTTATAATTTTTCTTATATGTTTTCACCATATAGGTTAAATCCATCAACTCTTTTTATTCTTACATTAACGAATTTACCATAGTTTACATTATTGGCATCGATAAAGACATTTTTATATGCAAAATTTCTACCAAATATTTGGTTTTTTTCGGTTCCTTTGTGTAATAATAGAATTTCTCCTTCCCATTCTTTCCATTTATCATTTATATGTTCTAGACTATTTCTAAAGACATTTGACAATCTTATGGAACGATCTTTTATTATTTTACTACCCAGTTGTTTCATATTTTTAGCTTTTGTACTAGGTCTGGGAGTAAATTTTGAAATATTAAGAATCTCAGGTTTCAACCATTTTATGAAATTAATGGTTCTATAGAAATCATATTCTGTTTCTCCCGGAAATCCACAAATAATGTCCGTAGAAATCGTCAAGTAAGGAAATTCCTCTCTTAGGGTTGCTAGACTTTCAATAATATCTGGAATTAAATATTTCCTTTGCATTTTTTTAAGAATTTTATTGCTCCCAGATTGAATTGGGAAGTGTAAGAATTGGTAAACTTTTGGCAATTGGAAAATCGAGATTAACTGATCAGTATTCTCGATTAAAAAACTTGGATTGATCATTCCAATTCTTAAAAAGAATTTAAATTCCAAATTAGCAATATTATTTACCAAATCCGATAGTTGGATTCCATTGTATTGATATATACTGCAATCTTGTGAAGTTAAATAAATTTGTTTTATCCCTTGTCTTAATTGATGCTCTACGTTCAAAAAGATATTGTCTGGATCATAACAATTTAGCTTCCCTCGAGCATTTTTTACACAACAATATGTACAATTTCCTTGACAACCTTCTGATATCGGAGTAATTCCTGTAATTTTTCCAGGAGAATGTTGAATATTGAATCCTGCTTTATCCATGGGTTTGTCTGATATAATTATCAGATTTCTCTTGCCTTCTTTTATTTTTTCAAAAATCTTTGGGAAATCCATTAAACTATTCAGATCTATAATCGCTGCAAAAGAGGGTATAATTCCTTTAATCACATCTATGTAATTCGGCGCTATATGAGGTAAACACCCAGCTATAATAATATATTTGTCAGAAAATGTCTGAAATTGTTCATATAGATTTTTTAAGCGTGTCTTAATTTTATTTTCAGTTTGTTCTTTCACAGCACAAGTATTTATAATTATGAACTGAGCATTTTCCAAGGTGGTTTCAATATAATCGGATTTCCGTAACACATCTGAAATTATATATGAATCTGCTTTATTGGAAGTGCATCCATATGTCTCAATATAGAATGAATTTTCTTGCACGCTTACCCTTTTTTAAAAAATCTAATAATTTATAAAAGACCTTGATTATATACGTATTATAAACGTTTTTTAATTAAAATTATCTCTTATAAGAAATTACAAACTTTATTTAAAGATTGGTAAAAATGCCAAAGAAAATCCGATATGCATATTGTAAAGTCTGTAATAAGGAAGTCGAAAAATCAAGCAGAAAACCATTAAGCACCATGCAAAAGACTGGATGGATTGTTATTATAATCATTACACTTGGAATCGGAGCTATCATATATCTAATTTATCGCTCAAATAGACCAAAAAGTTATTGCCCTACGTGTTTCACAAAATTAGAATTTTCTGATGAACCATTTATAAAACCTGAAGATGCTATTCCATTAACACCAAAAGAAAAAGTATTCAAGAAAGCAGGAAAAGAAATTAAACCTAAAGAGAGATTAGAAGAGAAAGCGAAGGAAATTAAAGAAAAACCTGAAAAAAAAACATCTACTGATGAGACATTCTGTCCTTATTGCGGTGAAGATATAGAATCTGGTATTGATAAATGCCCATATTGCGGAAGTTCGTTAAAAGCACCTCATGAAAAATAATTTCTTATCAATCCTCTAATATTTAAAGAGGGGAAATATTCAAATAACCTAAAATAAATTATAAAATAAAACAAGTCTTATTTAAATTAAATTAAAAAGATATGTTGATGTAATAATGCCACGAAGAGCGAGAAAAGCACCACTTAGAGAACCTCAACCCTTAGATGAGTACAGTACATGGGACATAAGGTATGCAAAATTCATTTATTATGCCATCATTCTAGGGGCGGTTATTACGATTTTAGGGATTTGGTTAACTATTATTGGCTGGTTAATTGTCACTGGAAGATGGACAGTAATAGCAAATCAAGGTATTGGAGTGGTAGCACTTATCATCGTAGGAATAGTTGTTATCCATCTGTTTTTATTAGTACTATTTTATATATTATTCAGAGGAGGAATCGTACGATTATGCCAGAGAATGTTTAAAGATAGAATTCTGGCAAAAAAATATGAAGATTACACTAGTTTAAGATTACTTGTCGCAGTCGCATTAATAAGTGTCTACATTTTTATCTTGACCCTTATAATTGTTATCATACCCTCATTTGTGTGGAACTGGATGCCAGTTTTATGGAAAATAATTGAGCCTAAGGATATTGGTCAGTGGGTTTTACTTATAGGAATAATATTTCTTATTATTATCGGTATTATTTATCTCGGATTTGTGATTTGGAATCACGCAGTCTTTGCAGTATTAAAAAGAGTTAAGAGAATAGAAGAAGAAATTGAAATAGATCAAGAAATTGAGAAAGATGAATTAAAAAAAGCTGATGAGGCTACATTGCAAAGAGTTTATCAAAAAACAACCGGAAAAAAACCAATATATCGTGGTAAGGAAACAAAGGGTTATAAAGCTTGGAAAAAGAAAATGTTAAGCTAATTAAATAAAAATTAAAATAAAAAAATTTTTTATAAATTCTATTTTTTATCGACGCATCATTCTAGGATTTCTAAATAGATCGAGTTCTTGTTTTGGGGGTTTATATGGAGAACTACCTGTATTTTTCATCTGTTTATAGAGTTTTTTAATAATTTTCTCTGCTTCATTCATAAAATTACACGCGCAACCGAATAGAATCATATATTTAACAAAGGTCTTATCTTTAGCATAAACTTCATCATAGATTTGTATTTCAGATTCTTTTCGTACTGGATGTCCATCCACTCTTGCAATGAGCTTTTTTCCAATACGTATCTTGTAATTTCTGCCAGGACCTACTACTCCTCTGGCTCTAACCATTTGTAATTCGTCATCCTTCTGCTCAGGAAGGAGTGGAAAAGTCCAATAGGTACCTACAAGTCTCCATCCCCTATTCATTCTTATTAAATTCATAATTCCAGGTATTTGGAAAAAAAAGACGGGAGCAGGATGTTTTATCTCATAACTCTGTATTATCGAATGAGTTATGCTTAATTCTACACCACCCTTAAAGTTCCCTCCTTTTGGTCTAGACTCCATTCCTTCTTCCATAATTGTAAAAAAACGACATACTAATCTTTTCTCTTCTAAAGGAGATTCTTCCCATTGTTCTTTGCTAAAGGCTATTATATATTTCTTTTCATCATCTTCTTCAATAACTCCTTCCATATCAAAATTTTTGGAATACCATCGAGTTTTGGCTTGATATTTTAATTGTTGATGAATTCCAATTTCTTCATCATGAAGTCGAGTCCTCCAAAAATTTACTTTTAGCTTTTTAAAGACGATCTGAGTGGGTTCCTCGAATTCTTCTCCTTCAGTCATTGGGGAAGTTTTCTTGGCTTTTTGTTTTCCTTTTGGTATAGTTCTTGCTTTAGTTCGAGGTTTTTTCGATTTCTTCGATGCCATTTCTTCTATTTCCTCTACTGGATCTTCTTCTGTCAACTAACCATCACATTAATATATTAATTTTTAAAATCTTGTTTTGTTAAATTTAAGTTCATTAATCTGCCTTATATTTTTTACCTTAACCCATTGTTAATTTAAAAGTAATTTTTATTAGTAAGAATCAAGAAAACTTTTTTGTAAATTAACTTATTTTCGTTATTTTTGATTTTCAAAAACTAAATCAGTTTCAATTCTATTTTTAACAGCAACAGAAGAGAGTTAAAAAAATTAAAAGGAAAAAAAAAGAAATTATTTTTGCTTATTACCTTTTTCTACTTCTTTTTAAAAGAATTAGTGAAACAGTAAACGCTACACCTATTACAAACATTAAATTATATCCTGGAATTTGAGTACGTTCTTCGGGAAACCTAACAAAAACACGGACATTATTAGACATAGTTTGACCAGTTTCATTATAGGCTACAACAACATAATAAAATTTGCCGTCGGATGATTCATATACTAAATATGGAGATAAAGCGCGTTGATCCGCGAGTAAAGTCACGCTAGTATTGATTTCAACGATAGAACTAGTATATTTATACACTGAATAATTATCAGCTCCAACAGAATCAGTCCAACTTAGGTAGAATATGCCATCGCTATCTGGATCATTTGCATCATTTATTAATGTAAATGGCCCAGGAGGGGGTAATTGAACAGAAACAAGCACATTGTTTGATAAAGTATCACCAATTTCATTATGAGCTACCACCACAAAATAATATTCTCCATTTTTTAATCCCATTACTGGAAATGGAGATATTGCATTCTGATAATTAAGAAGAGTTTGACTTCCATCTATTATACTAATTGGGCTACTATGCATATATATTGAATAGTTATCTGCACCATTAGAATCAGTCCAAATTAGGTTAAAAATACCATCAAAATCTGGATCATCAGCATCAGTATTCAAACTGAAAGCACTTGGTGGAAGATACTGGACAGTAATATGAATACAATTTGACATACTGTATCCTGTTCCATTATGAGCAACCACAACAAAGTAATATTCCCCATCTGGCAACACAGATATAGGAAAGGGAGAGATAGCTGTTTGATATTTTAGCAAAGCAATACTTCCATTAATCTCTGCTATAAACAGATTATGGATGTAGACAGAATAATTATCTACTCCTTCAGAATTAGTCCAAACAAGACTGAAAGCACCGTCAGGATCAGGATCATCAGCATCACTAGTGAGAGTAAAAGCTCCTGGTGTTGGTAATTGAACATCAATAAGAATGCATTCTGACATTGTGTTACCTGTTCCGTTATGTGCTACAACTACAAAATAATTATCACCTGTTTTTCTGTTCGATACTAAAAACGGGGACACAGCATTTTGGTATGCAAGCAAATTAATACTACTATTGATCTTTGTAATGAAGTTATTAGATGTATAAACAGAGTAATTATCAGCACCATCAGATGCCGTCCAAATTAAATTAAAAACACCATCCATATCTGGAGTATCTGCATCAGTTACTAATATAAAGTCGCCTGGAGCTTCCTGTAGCACAGAAACACGAATACAATTTGACATCTTAATTCCAGATCCATTTTGTGCAACAATTACAAAATAATGATTTCCAGTCTTTAAACCAGAAATTTGGAAAGGTGAAACTGCAGTTTTATCCGCAACTATTGTAAGTCCATTATTAGGATATGTAATAGGATCCTTAGATTTATAAATAGAGTAACTATCAGCACCAGTAGAAATTGTCCAGGTTAGATTAAAAGCACCATTAGTATCTGGATTATCAGCATCACTTGTTAAAGTAAAATCTCTTGGTAGTTGTGAATAACCAAAACCTTGAATACCCCATGGAGGGAGTTTTAAAAAGCCTGTAGGAATTGATTCAGGGTAAATCATGTTACTTGTAGAAAGTACTGTCTTACTCGCACTAAACCATTGACAAAATAATGTTGTAGCATAAGGCCATCCTGCCATTAAATCATGAGACATTGTAAAAGCAATTTTATTACTAACTCCAGTAAAAGGATTAGTTATGTTGGTTTTTTCTAACTCTGAAACGATTACATCAGCATTAAAAGACTGTTTATCATACACAGAATTAGCTAATAAGTTTATGGCATCATAAGATCCTGCTCCTGTATAATAAGGTTCCTCACCATATTCGTTTAAATAACGATCCCAAAATGGTCTAGTTTTAGAAGTTTTTGATGAATTGTAGAGATCTTGTACAACAACTTCATAATCACACGATCCACCAGTATAATCCCAATAGGAATTATGTTGAGCAAAAGCATTAAGACCCGCAATTAAAAAATTTGGTTGAATGGCAGCATATTGATTACTCATCAATATTCCTGCTTGGCCAGAAATTAACGGAATTACAATTTGAGCACCAACAGTTTGAAGATTAGTTAGATGTGTTAGCATATCTGTTGCTGATAAAGTTATAGGAAATGCGATGTTAGCCACAATTATAGTACCTGGATAAAATAATGGCAAATATGCTTCTAAAGCAGCCGCAAAAGGTCCTGTCCAAGATAAATCCTCACGTAGAATGGCAAATTTGAGCGTTGTTACATTATAGGTTGCTTTAAAATAATTTGCTAGCTGTGTATAATAATATAACAATGATATTGCCAGTCCTGTGTTATTAAGTGGCATGATCCTAAAAAAATACTTGTATCTACTGTACCATGTACGCACATTATCGGTAAAAGTTTCAGTGGATACTCCAGTACTCAAAAAAGGAATTTGAGCATCCATTATAATTTCTTGATACGCGAGTAGAGATTCAGTTCGAAATCCCCCAGTGACAAAATGTGGGTTATGATTATTAATCATTCTATTAGCCGCTTGAACTCCTTTAGATACATTAAGATTATTATCCGCTTCTTCAGTATCCTCAGATACAAGACCAATATAAAAGATACTACCATTGATATTAATTCCACCAGCTTCATTGATTTCTCTTGCTGCTAGCATTGCTCCTTTCCATGCACTCTCTCCTGAAATATGACCCATATCATCTAAAATTCCTATCTTAAGGACTTGACTCCTAGGTATTGATACTGAGATTCCCGGAATTGTATAACCCTCTACATCTATATCTGATGCACTTGGATTGGATTTCATAGAATCAAAAACATCTCGATCCTTAAGAATTAAGCTGTAAGTTGGAAAAGGTATGCAAAATTGAAATATAATTAAAGAAATTAATATTAATTGTCTATTTCTGTTTTTCATTGGTATTTCACATTTTTAGAAAATTAATATATTTAAAGATAGTGTTAGATATAATTCTTTACATCTCATTCTTGAATCATTTTAAAAATGACATACTCGAAGCTCCTACAACTCGAGATAGGTTAAAATTTGAAAATGCAATAAGAGAAGGATTAAAAAGTTAATATAAAATATAGCTAATTTTTACCAAAGTCAATTTTCACTTGACAAGTGTCAGAATCGCAGAATTTTTCACCAATCTCTCGATCTTTTGTATCATCTAAAGATAAGGGTTTAATATTGGCAATCAATTCTTCATATTTTTCCTTAGTTATCTCTTCATAAGGAGCTTGTTTATATCCATGCTCCTTGATTGGAAGAAAGCTCACGCTTTTTAGCTTATCCTCATATGCTTCGAGGACATGTTCTATTTGATTGGCTTCTTCCTGTTTGAAAGTAATTGTAATGGAAACTTGATTATCTGACCAATACTTTTGATATGCTGCCGCGTTTTCTGCTTGTTCCCAGATGGAAACCTCATTCTTTTTTCTTGAAAAATATTTCTCATGGATTGGGAATTCTGCTACAACTGTATTTGGTGAGTATAGATCATCTTCTATCTTATATCCTGCATTTCTAATCGGTTTAATTAAGTCTGAATTTTTAGAAAGTCTAATTCTTCGTATATAATATTCTGAGTGAGGATAATGAATTCCTGGAGTAACACCCGGTAATAAGCTTACGGTACCGCTAGGCTTAACCGTTGTGATTTTAATTGATTTGGGTATGCATAACCAATCTGAATATTGCTCATCTAACTTCCGTAAATAATTATAAGCCTTATCACTCCATTCTAACATATTTCTCCTACCATGTTTAATAAATGCTTCTATAATCCCTGTTTGGGAAATTCCCATCCTTCGGTTTTTTAGCATTACCGCGTTAGTCTCTTGCCAGGCGGTATTCACTAATGTTACTGACTTAGAATATAAATAAGCATACTTAAGGGTCTCTTCGAATTCTTCATAAGATTCATGACGAGAGGGAAAAGTTTCCACCAGACAACATAATTCAAACGATTCTAAAGTTTGTTCACCGCAAGGATTAACTCCTGCTGCTTTTTTATCTTTAAAATCTGGACCATCTGCCATTCTTGAATATGCTCTCGCATTCTCTAGCCAAAAGATGCCTGGTTCGCCATTTATTGCAATCTGATTCGCAATGAATGAATAGTCTAAACCCTTCACAGCAAATACAGAATTGTTACTAGCCCATCTGTGACTATAGAGAGCTTCTTCATCTTGTTTGCATGTAACAAAATCCAAATCTGTTGGATCTCCTAAAGCAATCTCTGCACTTCTGCGTACATTCCCAGCAACAACACATCTACCAATATAATTCATTATGTCTACAATATCTACAGATGTGATTGTTTGTCCTATTCGTGTTTCGAGAACCTTTTGAATGTCTTTTAACATCTCCTTTAAGGGTGCTGGGCCAGAAGCAATACCACCAAATCCCCTGATAGGCTCACCAGCAGGGCGTATTTTACTAAAATCGAAATTAGGAATTTGATTTCCTAAGAAATAAGATTCAAGTATAAGTTTCAGACTCTCAACCCAACCTTCCCTCGAATCATCTATCTCAAAATCAAATGTTCCTTCTTGAGGTTTTTTTATTATTATTTTTCCTGCTCCTTTTGTGTCGAATCCTACTCCAACGCCTAACATTAATGCGTCCATAACGAATTCGAAAGCCTTTGAATATTTACGATCAATATCTTCTGTTGAGGCAAACCCACAGTTGTTCAGAGACATAGAACCATTTTTTTCAACAAAAAGTGTTCCCATCATCCATAAACCACGTCCCGGAGGGGAGAATTTAAATTGCCAAATCTTATCAAACATAATTTGTGCTGATTTTTGGGCTTTTTCATCTGACCATGGTAAACTCAATCTCATACAATGCTCCTTTTGAATAGAGTAACATCCTTCCACCACTCGCCTAACTGTTTCCCAAAATTCCTCCTTACGATTTTCTTCTTCAATTATTCTGGCATAAGTCCTCTTATAAGTTATGTAACCTATTGGCCCCCAATCTGGTTGTTTTCCTTTATAATATTCTAAAAATTGTTTATCTAGTTTGAACCCTATACCTTCTAGATTAATGGCCCTAGCAAATAGGTTTCTGTATTTAATAAGACCACGTTTACTTAGTTCAACACAAACCAGCTCACGAATATAATTCGTGGTAATCTCTTTCAAACCTAAACCAATTATTGTCCTTATAACATCTTCGGTCACTTCCTCAGCAATATGCATATCTAAACCAGTTTCTTTGTTTAGTATCTTGGCAATGCTGTTCTCATCAAATTCCTTCTTTTCTCCTTTTGAATTTATCACATCACTAAAGGGAACAGGTTCTGCATACTCGTCCGAATATAGGATTGGGGGATACAT
>JBHLRJ010000077.1:0-4731 GCA_048882645.1 Candidatus Thorarchaeota archaeon | reverse complement strand
ATTTAGGATACAAATCTATTAACGAAAAAGAATTATCAGTCATGCTAATCCTCCCCTATTAGTTGAAAAATCAAATAAGTAATTTTATCGGCTTAACCATTTAATAATTAATTTAGTTGCCTTAACCTACCTATAATTTAATTGATTCCTCCAATATAAATCTATTGCTGGTTTCATATTAAAGTATTGATTAAAGAATCTACTTTTTGGCTGTTCACAATAATGTAAATCTATGTAATATACACAACTATGTACATATAATTTTAATGATTTTATTCTAAAAGCTCTTTGCTATTTTTTGTCGATGTTAAAGTGTTATATTATATACAGCAGTTATGATTCATATTATTTAAATAAAAAATATATAAGTTTTTTTGATTTTGAATTTTTAAGCAATTACATTTAAAGAGACCAGTATTTTGATTCCTATTATTTATGATATGAAAATTTTTAAACATTCAAAAGTATATAACACAAAAAGCATGAAATTAGACTAAATCAAAAAGTTTTGTCATAAAAGGGAATGGCTTTGGTAGAATCAAAAGAATCGGAGAATGAAGACTCTTCTGAGGAACCTATTAAAGAGGAGATTAAATTACATTTACATTGGTGGCTTCCCGCATTCTACGTTATATATTTCTGCTCTTATTTGATACCAGGGATCATTTTTATGACCTATATAATGCTATTCTATTTACCATACCTCTTAGAAGTAAAAGTGTTTACATCTATCTTTACTTCTCTACCTTCCCTTATTGCAGCACTAACCTTGCCTTTTATAATAATAATTTGCTACCTAATGCATATAATCATTGTGGCTCTAGTTACGCGATTGTTTTGGGCTTTCTCAGAGAAACGCTCCCCATCCAAATCTGGAGTGATCCCTAGAAATATCCCTTCCAAAACCCGAAGTTATTACCATTTTCGCTCATTTATTATAAAGTATCCCAAAAACGTCTTTTCAAGAGGTCCCTTTCCTTGGTTATTAAAATGGATGTTTAATTTTGTAGGAACAAACAAAATAGGGAAAAATACTGTAATTGAAGAACAGGTTGCAGGAGATAGATTTGTAGATATTGGAGAAAACTCTTACTTAGGAACAAACTCAATTATAAGTTCTCATGCAGTCGAGGGAATATTTGGTAATATCTCTTTCGCAAAAGTGAAAATTGGAAATAATACAACTTTATCAGGATTTGGTATTGTCGGCCCTGGTTCAGATACGGGTCATAATTCACGGTTTTTTCCTATGACTGCTGCTGCTAAATACAATATTATGAAAGGGAATGGATTTTATTTTGGAATCCCCCTCAGGAAAGTCTTTAAAAGAAAGGTAATGGACTTCCTACAGATTACAGAAGAAGATTTAAGAAGAGCAGAAGAACTGGAAATAAAATTATCTCAATCGAAGACTAATAAAAAAAAAAAAGAACACTGATCAAAGTGACACATGAACAAGCTCAGCATTTAAAAGAAAAAACAAGTGAAAATAATAAAAAAAAAATTGATTATACAATCGATTTTATCACAAGTAGCGCGATAAGTAGAATCAGCGTTAAATTTCTTATTTTTTATATACCTATTCTTTGGATTGCTGGATATATGGCGATTGCTGTTTTTTTTGATATTTCATCTTTACTTGTCGATTATATAGGTGAAAGTGCTTGGATTATTACCATGCTCTTATTACCTGTATGGACATTCGTATCTTATTTTATTTTCGTTTTTGGAGTTGCCTTTCTTACAAAAGCCTTTCTTATTATGATTAATATGATTCACAGGCCAAAAGAAGGAGTATTCATAGCTGCAGAAGGTGATCAGGACTTTGAGTTCTGGCGTTTACGCGTTGAGTTGAAAAAGTTGGTTTTTTGGTTTATGAATAATGGTCCGATTCCCTGGATCGTGATGTGGGGATTTAGATGGATGGGTATTAAGGTAGATTTCTCAAGTCATATGCAGGATGCATGGGCAGATGGTGGATTTATAGTCTTCGGTCGTAACGTAACCGTAGGTCAAGGAACAGTCGTAATGAGTTCGATGGTAGTTGGAAAATATTTAATTATTAAAAAGGTCATATTTGAGGATCATTCTGTCATTGGTGGTGTTTCAAATATTGCTCCAGGTACAATTGCAGGTAAGGAATCAGTAATTGGTGCCGCAACTAATACCAATCCTAATCAACATATTGAACCAGGCTGGATATATTTAGGGATACCTGCCCGGAAATTGAAGCCTAACAAATATGCAACAGAAAGACGGGATTTAATTTATAAAAGAGAGGTGGATGAAGAAGTTAAGTATGTTGTGAAGCAGGAAGTCAATATAGATGAAGACAAGAGAGAACTTTTAAATAACAATAAAAATGAAGATTCGGAGATCTAACAATATGTCGATCCCCGCAAGTTTAAAGGTAGGACCTAATACAACTTTAGTATTAGTAAAAAAGAGATACTTGATTTTTTACATCTTTTTAATTTGGATTAGCTTTTTTTCAATTCAATTTGAGTTTTGGGCATTCTGGAAACTTCACCTAATTGATAAGCTCATCCATTTCTACTTTTTTCTCCCGTTATTAATAATTATAATGTACTTGACGGCTATTATTGTTTCTTTAATTTTTGCCAAATTTCTTCTGGTAACTGTTAATTTAATTCATAAACCTCGCCAAGGTGTTTTTCTCAGACATAAATCAGACATCGATTATCGTTTTTGGAGTATTCGGTCTGTAATTAAAAAATGGCCTGTGTGGCTCTCTCATAAGTTTCCTTTCCCATTTATGGATAATATATGCTTTAAGATGTTTGATGTGAAGACAAAATTTTCAAATTCTCTTTTTGAGGGTTTTGTGGATTGTGAATTTATTGAATGTGGGCGTAATATAGTTTTTGGCCAAAGCGCGATCGTCCAATCTTCGGTTATCGTTGGAAATTTATTCATTATAAAAAAAACTATAATTGAAGATAATGTAGTCATAGGAGCTCATAGTGTAGTAATGCCTGGAACACATCTAAAAAAGAATACCATATTAGCCGGTCCTTCATTAACCACAGTTGGACAAGTTCTAGAAGAAGGCTGGATTTACCAAGGAGCGCCCGCTAAGAAGATCAAAAAAAACGTTTTCTTTGAAGATGGCTTGGAAGATCTGATATGGGAACAAGGAGAATTAGACTCTAAAGATAGATGGGAAGAACTATACACAAGGAGAAAAGATAAAGAAATCAAAAACAATCAAGAAACTACGGAAAATTAAAACTCAGGGAATAAATTCATCATCTTTTTGGTGATAAAATATAAGAAAATAATAATCAATAAAATAGATAAATCTTATATACCGCAGATGACAATATTTTCCAAGATATTATTCATTTTAAAAAAGATAACATGACTGCGATTGAATTAATGTTAGTAATATGTGGGTACTCTGCTCTTTTTCTTCTTTTTTATCTTCTCATTGCCTTTATAGTTGGAACCTTAAAAAAAAATAACGGATTAATGGATGTTTTTTACGGTCCAGGATACTTTGTTGTTGCTTTAACCAGCTTGATTTTTTATATCATTCTGAGCAACTCAGTAAATGTACGCCAAATTCTGACAACAATTTTGGTATTTATTTGGGCACTTCGACTTGCAACATATGTTTTCATCAGAAATAGAGGAAAACCTGAAGATTACCGGTATCAAGCAATGAGAAAAAGGTGGAAAACTAACATTGTTGTGAAAAGTCTCATAAGAGTTTATTTGTTTCAAGGATTTGTAATCTTTATAGTTGCTTTCCCAGTCTGGTTTATAAATATTAGCAATAATCCTCCTATTATAAATTTATTAGATTTCGCGGGTATAACATTATGGTTAGGGACAGTTATATGGCTATTAGGATTTCTTTTTGAAACTATAGGAGATTATCAACTCTTTGAATTTAAAAAAGATCCTAATAATAAAGGAAAAATAATGGATCGGGGGCTGTGGAAATACACTCAACATCCTAATTATTTCGGAGAAGTTACTCAATGGTGGGGTATTTTCATAATCACTCTAGCAATACCATTTGGTTTTATTTCAGTTATCGGACCTCTTTTTATCACTTATATGATTATAAAAGTCTCAGGAATACGGTTACTAAATTCCCGGTATAAAGATGATGATAAATATGCCGAATATAAAAAGCGAACAAGTGTATTTTTCCCTTGGTTTCCAAAAAAAGAAAAAAATATTACAGGAAGATAGAGAAAATCGTAAATTTTTAACATAAAGGAGATAAATTTTGGTAAAAGCAAAAAAAATGGAGAATCAATCCTCGCCTGAGGATCTTATTAAAGAAGAGATTGAATTAAACTTAAAAATCTGGTTACCCCTTTTTTATGTTATCTATTATTGTTCTTATTTAGTACCGGGGATTTTATTTATATCTTACATAGTACTGTTTTATTTACCATATTTCTTAGAAAATAGAAGTTTCGTCTCCATTTTTACTAATCCATATTCCCTCATTGCTTCCTTAACTTTACCATTAGTAATTATTCTATGCTACATCATTCACTTATTTGTTGTAGCATTGGTTACAAGATTATTCTGGAAGTATTCTGAAAAGAGATCACCGAGTAAGTCAGGTATTATCCCCCGAAATATTCCAAGTAAGACTTTAAATTATTATCATTTTAAATCTTTTTTAATTAAATTCCCGAAAAATTGCTTCTCACGTGGACCATTCCCATGGTTTTTAAATGCTTTTTT